>NZ_JAGQCR010000088.1:0-11579 GCF_024346295.1 Cyanobium sp. BA20m-14 | reverse complement strand
GTGAAGGGTCCCTTCAACGACCCCCGTTCCACCGATTTGATCCGTGCCATGGCCGGCGAAGTGGCCAAAACCCTGGTGGGCCGCAAATGAACCGCAACCGCACCAACCCCACACACTTGACCATCCGCACAGCCTGGAGGCCGGCCTCCCTGGTGCTCCTGGCCGTCCTGGCCGCTCCCGCCGCCGCCCTGGCCCAGCCCGCCCCCGTCGTGCTGCGTCCCCAGAGCGTGGCCCCCCTGCCCGGGGGCCTGGATCGGGTGCTGCTGGTGAATGACAACAATCCCGAGCTGATTCGCGAGCCCGGGATCCTGCTTTCCACTTTCCCCGGCGCCGGTCGCGGCGTGCCTGCAGCCCACCTGGATGTGGCGCTGAACGGCCGCTTCGACCTGTTCAGCCACCACGTTTCTGCGGGCAAGCCGGAGAGCCTCGACTCCACCCTTTGGCTGGCGGTGCTGGCCGCTCCCCGCGGCCCCGGGCCCGTGACCCTGAAGCTGCTGGCTGGCTCGACGGCCCTCTCCCAAGCAATGGATCCCGGCCAGGCCGGCGCCCCCTTCCTGCCCCTGCCAGCCCTGATGGTTCAGGGCACTACGCCGGTGTGGGCCGGCCCCGGCAGCCGCGTGGCCACCGAATTACTGGCCCGCCAGCGCAGCCCCGAGCTGCCCGCCAGCTGGACCCTGACCCCGGGCGCTCCCACCACCTTGATCGTGTTGCCCCTGCCGGTGCGGGGCCTGGACCCCCTGCTCAACGGCCGCAACCTGCAGCTGCGGCTAGAGAGCTCGGCCCCCGTGAGCCTGGCCACCCTGGCGGCCTTCGGCCGGGGCAATGAGCCGCCGGCCGCCTCTAGCTGGGCCGCCCTGCTGGAGGGGGGCCTCAGCCCCCGCGAGCACAGCCCCACCCCGCGGGGCAGCAAGGGGGGGATGGTGTACTCGCGGGTTAGTGGGGTGCAGGTGGGCAGCGTCTGGCGCAGCCGCATTACAGATCCAGGCAAGAGCTGGCTGAGCGTGAGCCGGGCACCGATCTCCTGGCCGATCAGCAGCCTGGAGCGGGGCAGCCTCGGCAGCGGCCAGGTGCAGACCGCCGAGCTGCAGGCCTTCTACCCAGGCACCGCCTGGGCCGCCCACGGCAACTACGGCGTCGAATACGACCTCAGCATTCCGCTCCGCAACGACACGACCAAGCCGGTGGCCCTGCAGCTGGCCCTGGAATCACCGCTCAAGGGCGATGCCGCCAGCGGCGGCCTGCGCTTCAAAAGCATTAGCGGCAGCACAAGTGGCAGTCGGCCGGTGATGTTCCGCGGCACGGTGGAGGTGACGGGCCTCGATGGCGCCAGCCCGGGCAGCCGGCCCCTTGGCCGGCGCAGCTTCCATTTGGTGCAGCGGGCTGGTGAACCCAGCCCCGCCTTCGGCACCATCAGCTTGGCGCCAGGGGCCAGCCGCCAGCTGCAGGTGCGGCTGATCTATCCGGCCGATGCCACCCCGCCCCAGGTACTCAGCCTGTTGCCACTCCCAGATCCAGCTGTTAATCCAGCTGTGAAGCCAGCTGTGAACCCAGCTGTGAACCCAGCTGTGAAACAATCCGAATCAACTCCAGCCACTCGTCCGTGACGCCAGTCCGCAAGCGCAGGGTCTTCCCATTCACCCAGGTCGTCGGGCAGGAGGAGATGAAGCTGGCCCTACTGCTCAACGTGATCGATCCCCGCATCGGCGGCGTGATGATCATGGGCGACCGGGGCACGGGTAAATCGACCACGATCCGGGCCCTAGCCGACCTGCTGCCCGAGATCGATGTGGTGGCCGGCGACCTATACAACAGCTCCCCGGTTGACCCCGACCTGCAGAGCGCCGAGGTGCGCGCCCGGGCCGAGAAGGGAGAGGAGCTGCCGGTGGAGCCCCGCCAGGTGCCGATGGTGGACCTGCCCCTGGGCGCCACGGAAGATCGCCTCTGCGGCACCATCGACATCGAGAAGGCCCTCAGCGAGGGCGTGCGCGCCTTTGAACCTGGCCTGCTGGCCAAGGCCAACCGCGGCCTGCTCTACGTGGATGAGGTGAACCTGCTCGACGACCACCTGGTGGACGTGCTGCTGGATTCAGCCGCCTCCGGCTGGAACACGGTGGAGCGCGAAGGGGTAAGTGTGCGCCACCCGGCCCGCTTCGTGCTGATCGGCTCCGGCAACCCGGAGGAGGGGGAGCTACGGCCCCAGCTGCTCGATCGCTTCGGCATGAGCGTGGAGGTGCGCACCGTGCGGGATCCAGAGCTGCGGGTGCAGGTGGTGGATCAGCGCACCGCCTTCGACAGCGATCCAGACGGCTTCAACAACGCCGTGCAAACCACCCAGGACGCCCTGCAGGTGCGGGTGGTGGCGGCCCAACAACTGCTCAATCAGGTGCAGCTCGACGACGACCTGCGGCTGCGGATCAGCGCCGTCTGCGGTGAGCTGGATGTGGATGGGCTGCGCGGCGACATCGTCACCAACCGGGCCGCCCGGGCCCGGGCGGCCTTCGAGGGTCGCACTGAGGTGGACGAAAACGACGTAGCCCGGGTGGTGGCCTGCTGCCTGCGCCATCGCCTGCGCAAGGACCCTCTGGAAACGATCGACACCGGCGACCGGGTGGTGAAGGTGTTCTGCAAGGTGTTCGAGCGGCCCGACTCCGCCGACCGCAGCGCCTTCGAACTGGCCCTGGCGGGGTGAAGCACCCCATGGCCTCCCGAGCCTCATCTGCTAATTGCTTCAGCAGGGTGATGCTTTTCACCGCCTGTCTCGGCCTGATCCAACTGGCCCCCTCTGCCCGGGCCACGCCCGAGCTGGTGCTACTGATGCGTCATGGCCACAAAGGCCCTGGGGGGTCCAATTACAACCTTTCGGCGCAGGGATTCGAGCGAGCTATAGCGCTGGCCTCCCTGCTGCCGAACTGTTTTGGGCGCCCCAGCCAGATCCGCAGCTTCTATCTCGATCCCATTTCCAGCAAGAACGCCCGCAGTTACCAGACGGCCGTGCCTCTAGCGGTTGCTACCGGCGTAGACATCGCCATCGACCTCGCCTCCCGCGAGGATTCTTTCCGGTCAGGCCAACAAATTCTCACCGATCCGACCGTGGCGGGCGGCAGGGTGGTGCTGTTCTGGGAGCACCGGCGTCTGCCGCAGCTCGCCGCAGGCCTGGGCTGGCCAGCGATGGCGCCGATCGCCGACGACGACTTCGACCAGCTGGTTGTGCTCCGCTTCCGGCCGCCCCTAAAGCAGCCCGAGGTGCGGATCTACAGCCAGGCCCAGCTGCTCGATGGCCAGCAGCGCTGTGAACCAATCCTGGAGCCTCGTCGGCAACCTCGGAGCTGACCATCGCCGGCCCTGCCGTCGTCAGATTTTGCCTCCCCCAATTGTTTGCAACGTTCACCGCCATGCACACCTGTGCCACTCACCGTTCCACCGCCCTGCGGCGGTCTCAGTGGGTAGCAGTTCTGCTGGCCTCCCTAGCCCTGCAGCAAACATGCTTGGCCGCCAAGGCCGAACCGGCAGCAGCGGAGCTCCAACTCGACCAGCGCCGACTGGCCGCAATCGCTGGCCTCCCTCCAGCGCCCGGCAGTGCCGCGGAAGCGGCGGATCTGGCGATCCTGGAGTGGCTGCAGCGCTTCCGAAGCCCGGAGATCGTGGCCACCACCTGGCTGCTACTAGACCGCGACCTCAATGTCTTCAGCAGCGCTGTGGGCACTGAGCTCGGCAAAGCCACGCCAATGCTCAGCGCAGGTCTACACGCGTTCATGGCGCCGGTGAACAGCGCCTATAGGGGGATCAAGCAAAAACAGGACCGCATCCGTCCCTACATCGCCCACCCTGGGCTGGAGCCCTGTCTGCCACGGGAGGACACCGGCTCCTTCCCCTCTGGACACGCCGTGTGGTTCCGGACCACAGCCGAGCTGCTCGCTGATCTGCTTCCCGAGCGTCGCGACCGCCTGCATCACGGAGGCCGCCAGGGTGGAGCCAACCGGGTGCTTTGCGGGGTGCATTACCCCTCCGATGTGGAGGCAGGCCAGCGCCTCGGTGCCGACGCCGCCCTGCAGATCGTGGCAAGTCCCCAGTGGCGGGCCTTCCGTCAGGATCCGGTGCTACAAGCGGAGCTCGAATTGCTGCGGGCAGTTCCAGCCAAGGCCCTGCCGCCGATGCTGCGCTGATCCATGATTATCCTCGGCATCGATCCCGGCCTGGCCCGCGTTGGCTATGGGGTGATCGAGGTTGAGGAGCGCCGCGGGGGCGCCCAGCACCTGCTCGACTGCGGCATCATTCGCACCGAACCGGGCCGCAGCGAGGGCGAGCGGATGGTGGAGATCGCCCGCGACCTGCGGGTACTGATCCGCACCTGGAAGCCCCAGCTGGCGGTGGTGGAGAAGTTTTTCTTCTACCGCTCCAGCACCACAATCTCGGTGGTCCAGGCCCGGGGCGTGCTGATGATGACCCTGGCTCGCTTTGGCGTGGCGGTGGTGGAGTTTCCGCCGATGCAGATCAAGCAGGCCCTCACCGGCCATGGCCACGCCCAGAAAGATGAGGTGCTCGAAGCGGTGATGCGCGAGCTCAACCTCGACACCCCGCCCCGCCCCGACGACGCCGCCGATGCCCTGGCGGCGGCCCTCACGGGCTGGTTCCAGCGATGAGCGCCAGCGGCGGAGCCACCAAGGCGAGCCTGCGCCGCCACTTCCGGGCCCTGCGCCAAAGCCTGCTCGAGGGTGTGGAAGGCGCGATCGTGGCCCAGGCCCGCCGGCACATTCCCGCCCTTGTGCCCGCCGGCCGTGCCCTGGGCCTCTACTGGCCCCTTCCCGGCGAGGTCGACCTGCGGGAGCTGGAAACCCTGCTGCCTGGCCGGCTGGCCCTGCCTGCGATCACGGCAGACCCGCGGGATCCAAGCGCCCGGTTGGTCTACCGGCCCTGGCGTGGCGGCGACCCCCTGGAGCCCGATGGCTGCGGCATTCCGGCACCGCTGGCCGGCGCTGGGGAGCTGCCAGCCGAGGCGCTCGGTTTGCTGCTGGTTCCAGCCCTGGCCTTCGATGCGGTGGGCATCCGCCTGGGCTATGGCGGTGGCTGGTATGACCGGTTGCGGGCGGACCCGGCCTGGGCCCAGGTGCCGGCAGTGGCGGTGCTGCCGCGGGGCTGCCGGGTGGAGCGCCTGCCCCGCGATCCCTGGGATGTGCCCCTCCAGGGCTGGCTGGATGAGGACGGCCTGGCCTGGCTGGACTGGTGAATGGGAAGAGTTGTTGACAAAGGCTTTACGGGGGCCGCAGTCGACTTCGCTCCTTGCCAAGATCAATTCACCGAACTGTCCCTGATTTGGACCTGTCTGCCTCCCGCTTCGCAGCCAACACCTTTTCAGCCAAATCCTGTGCAGCCAAATCCGTCTCGGCCCCGGAGCAGGTGCTGGCCGCCGAACTTCAAAATCGCGGCCAGAGCAACGACGCCCTCTCGATGATGGTGAGCTCGATGGTGCGGATGGTCCAGGCGGGCAAAAGCAGCGATAGTCGTTGGCAAGCCTCCTGATCCCGTGATGCGCCTGCGCCTCCTGCCAGCCTTGCTGTTCCTTGGCGTAGCGGCTGCGGCCCTGAGCCAGGCACCGGCCCTGGGCCATTCAATCGAAAGCAGCTTGGAGCGGGTCAGCAGCCTCACCGACCAACTGGTGCTCGAGAGCCGTTTCGGCAATGGCCAGCCCGCCGCCGATGCGGTGGTGCGCCTGATCCCGCCTGGCGGTCAGCCGATTGAGCTGGGCCGCACCGACGCCCTTGGCCAGCTGCGCTTCCAGGCGCCCCAGGACGCCACCGCCTACTGGGAGGTGCAGGTAGACCAGGGACCCGGTCACCGCGATTACCTGGAGCTGCCTGGCAAGGTTCCCTCAGGCCTGGCTCCGGCGGGCAAGCCCGGCAGCCAACCCCTGCAGCAGCTCTCCGATGGCCTGGGTGTGGGCCTGGGCCTACTGGGCCTCAGCACCATCGGTGGGGTGATGGCCTGGCGTCAACGGCACCGGCCAGATCACAGCCCAGATCACCTCCCAGATCGCAATTGATGGCCGCCCCCACGGGCAGTCCCGCCCTGGACCACATCGTTGAACGCCTGGCCGGCACCGCGGACCCCAGGCGCCGCTACGAATATGTACTCTGGCTGGCCAAGAAGCTCGCCCCCTTACCTGAGGAGTACCGCAACGAAGCCTTCAAGGTGAAGGGCTGCGTCTCCCAGGTGTTTGTAGTAGGGGAGTTGGTCAACGGCACCCTTCACTGGCGCGGCGATTCAGACGCCGCCATCACCAAGGGGCTGCTGGCCCTGCTGATCGAAGGCCTGGAGGGGCTGACGCCAGAGCAAGCGGCAGGAATCGATCCGGCCTTCATCGCCGCCACCGGCCTGCAGACCAGCCTGACGCCGTCGCGGGCAAACGGCTTCCTCAACATCCTGCTGAAAATGCAGGCCCAGGCCCAATGCCTGGCAGCCTGACACCCTCGGTGCAACGGATTTCTAGGATCGCCGTTCCGCAATCCCCCAGCGCATGACCATCGGCATCGGCTTGCTCGGGCTCGGCACGGTGGGGGCAGGCGTGGCGGCCATCCTGGCGAGCCCGGAGGGGCGCCATCCGCTGGTGGCAGAGCTGGCCCTGCGCCGGGTGGCGGTGCGCGACCTGGCCCGCCCACGGCCGGTGGGCCTGGCGAGCGACCTGCTGACCACAGATCCCACGGAAGTGATCGAAGACCCTGCCGTCGAGATCGTGGTGGAGGTGATGGGCGGCCTGGAGCCTGCCCGCTCCCTGATCCTGCAGGCAATCGCCGCCGGCAAGCCGGTGGTGACCGCAAACAAGGCGGTGATCGCCCGTTACGGCGAGGAGATCGCCGCGGCCGCCGCCGCCCATGGCGTGTACGTGTTGATCGAGGCCGCTGTGGGCGGAGGCATTCCAATCATCGAACCGCTCAAGCAATCCCTCGGCGCAAACCGCATCCAGCGGGTCAGCGGCATCATCAACGGCACCACCAACTACATCCTCAGCCGCATGGCGGCCGAGGGAGCGGCCTACGCCGAGGTACTGGCCGATGCCCAGCGCCTGGGCTACGCGGAAGCCGATCCCGCAGCTGATGTGCAGGGGGGGGATGCGGCCGACAAGATCGCCATCCTGGCCGGCCTGGCCTACGGCGGCAGCGTGCCCCGGGACGCCATCCCCACCGAGGGCATCGACCAGCTCGACGCCCGCGATGTGGCCTATGCGGCCCAGCTGGGCTTTGTGGTGAAGCTGCTGGCAGTCGCCGAGGCAATGCCTAATGAAGTGGCTATGCCCAGTGGCGGTGGGCAGGCCGAGCAGCTGCTGGATGTGCGGGTCCATGCCACCTTGCTGCCCAAGGCCCATCCCCTGGCCGGGGTTAATGGTGTCAACAACGCAATCCTGGTGGAAGGGGATCCGGTCGGTGAAGTGATGTTTTACGGACCCGGAGCAGGGGCCGGGCCGACGGCATCGGCCGTCGTGGCCGACATCCTCAACATCGCCGGCATCCGCCAGGTGATCCACCAGATGGGCAACCAGTTGGGAAACCAGTTGGGTAGTGGCGGCCAAGCCCCCCTCGATCCGCTGCTGGCGGCCGGCAGCTGGCGCCCCTGCCGCCTGGTCGACAGCGCCATCACCAAACATCGCAACTACGTGCGGCTGCGCACCGGCGACCATGCGGGTGTGATCGGCAAGATCGGCACCTGCTTCGGGGAAGCGGGGGTATCGATCCAGTCGATCGTGCAGTTCGAAACCCAGAGCGCCGGCGACGCCGAAATCGTGGTGATCACCCACGAGGTGTGCGAAGCCAACTTCCGCCAGGCCCTGGCCAGGATTACCGCCCTCAGCGACGTCCACGCCGTGGCCGCCTGTCTCCGCACCCTCTAGGCCTGGCAGTGGTCAGGTCTGCAAATCGCCACCTGCCCTGGCCAGCGAGGCCCGCGGCAAGCCACAGTGGCCCCATCAATCGAAAGCAATCCTTAAGCTTCTCCGCTGGTTCGCTCCGTAAAAGTCTTTTATGACCAGTACCACTTTTATGACCACTACCACCTGCTCCCCCAACTCGGCCGACCTTCACCAAGGAGCCTGCGTCCAGCTGGGCAGTGATGAGCAGCTCTATCAAGTGATCGGCATCGACCACCACCACGACCGCTGCTGGCTGCGCCGCTGGCCCCTGACCCGCCAGGGCTCGGAAGTCTTTGAAATTTCACTGCAGAACGTCAGCCTGGCCGCGCCCCATCGGTCTTGAATGACCTCTACTTGGATGGCCCCCATCTGACGGCCGCCCCTTGCCCCGCGCCCTGCGGCTGATTAAGTCGCTGATCCAGTCGCCAATCAAAAAAAACCTGGCCCAGCCCCTCCCCCTGGCCCTGTTGATTGGCAGCCTGGGGCTGGGGCTTCTCCTCTCCAGCTGTAGGGCCCCCAGGCCCAGCCATGAGGGGATCAAGCGCCTGGTGGTTGCCAGCAAAAACCGGGTCGACACTGTCGATCCAGCCGGGGGCTACACCTTCGGAGCCATGCAGCTTTTGAGCGCGATCGGCGATCCGCTCTATGCCATCAATGCCCGCGGCCAGCTGGAGCCGCGCCTGGCGCTAGCCCCGCCCCAAGTCAGTGCCGATGGGCTGACGGCCCGGGTGGAGCTGCGCCAGGGCGTGCGCTTCCACGACGGCACGCCCTTCAACGCTGCGGCCATGGTGTTCACCCTGGAGCGCTTCCTGGCGATCGGCAAGCTGAGTTATCTGCTGGGGGATCGGGTGAGCGGGGTACGGGCCGTGGGGCCCTACACGCTCGAGCTGACCCTCAAGCGCCCCTTCAGCGCCCTGGCAGAGCTGCTCAGCGCCGTCAACCTCACGCCCCTCTCGCCCAGCGCCTACCGCAATCACCGCAAGAGCTTCCTCAACGACCGCTTCGTCGGCACAGGGCCCTACCGGCTCAGCTTCTTCACCAACCAGCAGCAGCGGCTGGAGCCCTTCGCCGGCTACTGGGGAGCCAGAGCGGCCAACGGCGGCATCGACCTGGTGTCCCTCAGTAATTCCACTGCCCTGTTCGGCGCCCTGCAGAGCGGCGAAGTGGACGTGTTGCTCTCCACCAGCCTGGAGATCGACCAGCAGGCGGCCCTACGCCGCAGCGCCACGGCAGGCAAGCTGCAGGAGGGCAGCGGGCCAGCCCTGGAGATCGGCTATCTCACCCTGCTCACCGACCAGCCGCCCCTCAACGATCCCCGGCTGCGCCAGGCCGTGGCCTACAGCCTCGATCGGGCCACCATCAGCCGCCGGGTCACCCTCGGCCTGCGACCGCCGCTGCGGGATCTGGTGCCCCCCAGCCTCAAGGGCTCCGACCCCACCGCCTGGCCCAGCTACAGCCCGGCCCGGGCCCGCGCCCTCTACCGCCAGGCCGGCTACTGCCAGGGCAAGCGGCTCAGCCTGCCGCTCACCTTCCGCTCCAACATTCCCGCTGACCGGATGTTTGCCCTGACCTGGCAGGCCCAGCTGCGCCAAGATCTGGGCGACTGCGTCGAGCTCGAGGTGACCGGCATGGAGGCCACCACCGCCTACCGCCAGCTGGGGGAGGGAGCCTTCCCGCTGATCCTGTTGGAGTGGATGGGCGACTTCCCCGATGCCGACAACTACCTGGTGCCCCTGCTGGGCTGTGAGGAGGCCCGCGGTGAGCGCTGTCTCAAGGGGGCCAGCGCCGCCAGTGGCAGTTTCTGGGCCAAACCAGGGCTGCAGCAGGAGCTGGAGCGCAGTGCCTCCCTGACCGGCCCCGCCCGGGCCACCCAGCTGCGCCGCATCCAGCGCCAAACCGCCGCTGCCAACCCCTACCTGCCGGTCTGGCTGGTGGCACCCAGGGCCTGGGCCCAGCGGAATGTCAGCCAGCCCCGTTTCGACGGCTCCGGCCGGCTGCTCCTGCAGGAGCTCAACAAGCCATGAGCCGCCGTCGCGCCCTGCTGCGCTACCTGGCCGCCCGGCTTGCCCTGGCGCCACTGATGCTCTGGCTGATCGCCAGCCTGGTTTTCCTGCTGCTGCGGCTGGCTCCGGGCGATCCGATCGATGCCCTGCTAGGCACCCGCGCCCCCGAGAGCGCCCGGGCCGCCCTGCGGGCCCAACTGGGGCTGGATCAGCCCTTACTGCAGCAATACGGCTCCTTCCTGGGCAAGCTGCTACATGGCGATCTGGGGGCCTCGCTCACCAATCAGGAGCCGGTGACTGCCGTGATCCAGCAGAGCTTGCCGGCCTCCCTGGAGCTGGGGGTGGTGGCATTGCTGCTGGCCGCCGTGGTCGGGCTGGCGGTGGGCTTCTCCGGCATCGCCCGGCCCGAGGGCCGCCTCGATCTGGCGGGCAGGCTCTATGGCATCGGCACCTATGCCCTGCCACCCTTCTGGGCGGCGATGGTGGTGCAGCTGGTGTTTGCGGTGTGGCTGGGCTGGCTGCCGGTGGGGGGCCGCTTCCCGCCCACCCTGCTGCCACCGGAAGGCAGCGGCTTCTACCTATTTGACAGCCTGCGCTCAGGCCTGGCCACGGGCCAATGGCAGCTGCTGGCCGGCAGTGTGCGGCACCTAGTGCTACCGGCGGCCACCCTGGGCCTGCTGCTGAGCGGCATCTTCGCCAATGCCTTGCGGCTCAACCTGCGCCGCACCCTGGGCTCCGACTATGTGGAGGCGGCCCGCAGCCGCGGCCTGGGCGAAGCCCGGGTGGTGCTGCTCCATGCCCTGCCCAACGCCCTGCTGCCGGTGCTGACAATCACGGGCATCACGGTGGCATCGCTGATCGGCGGCGCCCTGCTGATCGAGGTCACCTACTCCTGGCCAGGCATCGCCTTCCGGCTGCAGGAAGCGATCAGCCAGCGCGACTACCCATTGGTGCAGGGGATTGTCGTGGTGGTGGCTGGCCTGGTGGTGCTGGTGACGGTGGTGGTGGACCTGGTGGTGGCCATACTGGATCCCCGCATCAGCTTCTGAGCTCAGGGCTCCGGAATCCGCTGTCTCCAACGGCGGGCCTGGCCGCCGTCGAGCACGTAGGCCTGCACGCCCTCCTGGTCACGAAGCTGGGGCGAAAGCAAGCTGGGCTGCTCCATACCCTGGAGAAATTCAGTGGTGAGGTTGAGCAAAAGGGCCTGCACCTTGAGCGGCGCGATGCCCACCAGCTCCTCTCCCAGTTGAAACAGGGCCTCGCCCCGGCTTTCAATCCGCACTGGCGAAAAATGGCTGGCTCCCTCCACCAGCACCAGCCGGCTGCGGGGGTGGCGGGCCCGGGCGAACACCACCAACTGCTCCTGAACAGGGGGGGTGACCAGATCCAGGCTGCCTCCCACCAGCAGCACCGGCACATTGAGATCCTGCAGCCCCCGGTAGGGCCAGAGCAGGCTGCCAAAACCATTGAAAGCCACCACCCCCAGCAGCGGGGTGGGCTGGGAAACCTGCGCGAGCCCCGGTGCGGCGCTGGCCGCCCCATCCCCGATGATCCCGGGCAGCTGGCACTGCATCAGCCGCGAGAGGTTGGCAAGCGGCAACGAAACCATGGCCAGCTCACAGCGCCGGGCCAAACCCCGTTCCGGCACCAGCCCAGCAGCCATCAGCGCCGTCAAGCCC
>NZ_JAGQCR010000087.1:0-11597 GCF_024346295.1 Cyanobium sp. BA20m-14 | reverse complement strand
CTCAGCAAGCCTGTTGCATAGCCCTAAGAGCTTGCGTACCTGTGTATGACACAGTGACGCAAGACTTCAGAGTCTGCTGCTGCAACGACTCTGAAGCGAGACGGATGATCTGGACCAGACCAGGTGAGATGGCTGGACAAGCTATTCAGGCCGTCTTCCGGCCACAACTACAAAGAACCCATGAAACACACGACTAGGGAGATGCAGGCAGAAATACGGAAAAATTGGAAATAAACCCAACTAGATGCCATCAACTAGGGGGCAAAGCTCACTTGCATATGCATCAGCTATCTCATCCAAGACTAATTAGTGGTCTCATTACAAGACCAGGCTGCTCAGGCCAAGAATAAAAAATCCCACTCTCCCCAGGCAAGACCCTTAACAAGACCAACAATGAATCTCATGTGAGAAAAGAAAAACAGCTATCCGTCCAACATCTGAGCAGTCAAACCGTTGTGGCTAGCAATGATGATGCGCCCAAGCAAGCCGCAAAGTGCAGATCGCTAGTCTCATCCGAGAATCATTCCAGGACCAATTAGGTGTCTCAGATGAGAAGTAATATACGAGTCTATTCGTTGCGGTAGAGCTCTTTCAGTAGCTGGTAGGCCTCGTTTAGGCGCCGCATGGTTTCTTCCGTGCCGCCAGAGTCGGGGTGATGGCTCATCGCCAACTCGCGGTAAGCCTCCCGTATCTGTCGCAGGGTGAGCCGCTGACCCGGCGCCGTTGGCAGTTGCAGCAGCTTCAAGGCCCCATGCAGGGTCATGGTGTGTTCCAAGGTCTGGAACGAGGTGCCCTTACGTCGCTTGCGGAAACGATGAACAAAGCGCCTGATCAGCGTTGGTAAGCGGAGTTCCAGGGTTGAAGTGCTGAAGGGATCCTCCAGCAAACCTGCCATCACCATGACTCGCTCAAAAGTTGCGGGCTCCCTGCCCCAGCTGGGAGCCGTATTGGCCACCACATCGCAGGCAAGCGACCAAGTAAAGGGGCGGCCCTCACTTTGATCACTCTGGTCCCAAATGTCCTGGGCCAACCACACCATTGCGGCTTCCAGTACCGCCTCATTGGCAACCTTGCCGTAGAGCTCAAGCCAGTGGTCACGGGCTCTGGCCAAAGAGCGTTCGAGCACATCACCGCCTACATGGGGGAGAGGTTCTTGCGCCAGATCCATGGGTTGGCGTAAGGGCTGCAAACTGCGCTTGAGCTGGTCAGATTGGCGCCTCACAAAGCCAGGTAGGTCAATGCCGCTCTGACGAGGGCGCACATCCGCTGCCATTGACGCATCAACATCGAAGTCGAAGGCAAATTCACGATCAGCTGATTCCCGATCCAGGCACAGGTCTCCCCCGGAGCTCCGGGTCATCAACACCAAAGCCCCCTGTTCGTTGAAGGTTGATTCCAGGCTGGTTTGTTCGCTAAGGCAACCATCAGGCTGGTGATTGCCGTCGTTGGCAAGAACAGAGGTCTCAGCTTCCTCAGTATTTGGGAAGATCTCTTGTAGCAGACGCTCCAAAATATCTCCGCGACTGCGGATGCCCCACTCGGCCCGCAGCGCATCAATTTTGTCGAGCAAATCGACGGGCAGCTCCAGGCTGAAGCGGCGACGATTGGGGTCCGCCGGCTTAGCCATGCCTAACGGCCAATAAGGTCGCGCATCATTTCCTGCTGCGCTTCCAGGGCCTGCTGGTAGCGATCAACCAAGCTTTTATTCCCAGGGGTTGAAGTTTGGTTGGGGGAATAACGCGGCTGATAAATTGGCGGTGGTGGCAGAGGATTTGCTCTGAGGGGCGGCAGGCTGGGGAAGCGTGGCTGCAGCACCAACGGGGCCATTAATTCTGATCCATCCTGACCATCACGATCCTGATCTGGAATCGCAGGCAGGGACTGGGGGGGCGTCATCGCCGCGGGGGAGGCTGTGTTGCGAGCCAACTCAAGCAAACGCTCTCGCTCCTGCACCATGGCGACCTGACTGGCTGGCACGATGCTGAGTAGGTGACCAGGGGTGGCATCGGCCGGATAAACCAAGCTGATTCGAACTGGGTTGGATACACCTCCCCGAAGATTCAAAGAGGTGAGGGGCAAGCTTTGGCCAGAGCGCATGCCTACGTGCATTTCTTGAAGCCCTTCCTCCGTGCGTACTTGCAATGATCCCCTGAAGGCGGTGAAAGGTTTACCAGTGCCTGAGGCGGTGGGATGGCTGAGAACCAGCTCATAGGGGCCAGCCCCCTTGAGATTCAGATCGACATCAAATCGAACGCCGTAGGTGCCCACATTGTCTAGGGATGAATCCACCATGCGGCTGGCGAGTGGATTGACCTGCACCTCGAGCGTGCCGAAATTATGGCGGTTAGTGCTCGTTAGCGGAAAATGTAATGGACCTTGCTGAGCGAAATCATGGTTCAGGGTGGCTTGATAAGTATCACCTATAGCAACACCTCCCACACGGGAGAAAATTCGGCGGCCATTGATGTCAGCGATGCGGTTCAGGTAGACCCTGCCCGGAGCAAGCCGTCCCCGATCCAAAATAGCGATTAGATCCCAGTCGCTATTGGGTTCTTTCCCAGCAACAACAGCCATCTGAAAAGGTCCATCACTATTACCTTTCAACAAGGCGTTAGCAATGCCAAGCGCAGGCAGCTGGGTCTGAAATAGCACAATACGGCTGCGGGCAGGAATAGTAATATCCTGATCAAGTTTTGGATCTAGACGACTGCGTAGAACTTGCACAGCTGTTGCATCTCCAGGACCGGTATTCCAAGGGCGAGGCCCGAGAGGTCTTACTCCCATCTTGTAATTGACAAGATAGGGCGCCTCAAAGCTGTTGCGTACTGCACCGGTTTCAAAGCGGATGTGCACTGCCCGCATTCCGGGATTGATCAGAATCAGCCCTAGGGTGAGTTCTGGACGCCTACCAGAGCGGGATAGCTGGCGGCGGTTCGGGGGGAAATACTTGTGGTGCATGTGCACCCCAAAATCACCGTTGAAGGTGAATTCGGCGTTGCGCAAGGGCTGTCCAGTCTCTTCGGCGTAGGCATACCCCGGCGCGGTGCTGATCAGGATCCCGGGGCCTTCAACCTCCTCCGGCTGGTTCGAGTGCAGAACCGGCACCTTGTTGAAGGTGCCATTTAGGGGACGGGCCTGTTGTCCCGCCATTAGAGCCACGTAAGCGGCCGCTGGCAGCGCCTGCAACAGGCCGAGGGGAGCCCCCAGGGCAGCTGCTATCAGCAGTTTGATCGGCCGCAACGGAAATCTGGTAATCAGGGTGTTGGGTTTGAGTGCAATGGCCCCTATTCCAAAAGGGTATGACGGGAAGTTGGTTGCAAACCCAGATTGAGAGCTCGTACAGGGGCTGGGAATGGAACTGACCGAAGGGTGTTTCGGGGCCATCGCTGGGGGAGAAACACAACACTCGGCAAGCCCGTCAGGGTCGCTAGAACCTTTAGGAACTTTCCCACTTTCTCATGCTTCCCCTCCTGGGCTGCTGTGGCAGCGTTGATGACGGTGGTGCTGGTAGCTGGAGGCGTCATCAAGAGCGCAAGCTGCGCATGCTTCAGTTCTGGCGGGACGGGGTGGAACGCCAGCTGGCAGCCGTAAATGCCACGATCAGCACGCTGGAGCAACAGATGGAGCGGGATGCGGCCTCGGCTGGAAGCTGAGGCTTGAGAACGCGTCTGCATTAAGTAGAGCGGCACGCATCTGTGCCAGGCCCTGCTTGAGCCTCCGCTGCACGGTCATCGGACTCACCTGAAGCAAGGCTGCCGTGCGCCGGTAGCTCCAGCCCGAGAGCACTACCTTCTGGATCACACGACGTAATCCGGGCTCAAGGCAAGCAAGTTGCTGACGCACTTCAGCTCCCTGATCCTCCCAGTCATCAGCGCCGGTGAATTCAGAGTCCGAGGGCCTGCCGTTCGAACCCTCATGAAGTCTGGTTTCCTCATAGCCAGTCTCCAGATCCAGGGGCCTGGCTAGGGCTTGACCACGTAGCAGTTCTTGCCATTGCTCAAGGCTGAGCTGCAGAGCTAGTCGCAGATCTTCGGCGCTGGGCTCCCGCCCATGGACACTGCTCCAGCTGGCCTTCAGTTGGCGCAGCTTGTCGTGCAGCTCCATCTGCCGGCGCGGTAACCGCACGGCCGATGCCGAATCACGCAGGTAGTGCAAGATGGCGCCCCGGATGTGCGGTCTGGCAAAGGCCTCGAAAGGAGTTGCTGTTTGTGGTTGATAGAGCTCGGCGGCTCGTAGCAGGCCCATCAGACCCACCTGAACCAGGTCGTCGAGGGGCTCCGGACAGCGGCGGCAGTAGTGCACAGCAATTGGGGTAACCAGACCGCAGTACTGGTTCACCCGCTGGTTGCGTTGTTGCAGGGCACGGCGGCAGAGGGATTTGGTTTTGATCGATTGGGTCATGGGCTGAAGTTGGGTTGGCAGGGTTTTGGTTCCCTTCCTTTCCAACCAGCCGCGACGGGGCCCTATTGCGCAACCGAAAAATTACGGAACGTTGATCACATGTCCTTGTCGGGGGCAGCGGCAACCGCCTGCAGTAAGGACCAAGGCCCCTCTCGCTCCAGCAACTCGAGATCGGACCTTTCCGTGGCCAGCAGATAGCCAGCAAAGGCAAGGGCATTGAGGCTGAAGCCAGCGCAATGTTCCTGGGTGCGCCGCACGGTGAGCAGCCAGTTGTCGTCAAAGAGCAGGTTGTATGGGTGCCTGGGCTGGGCGTCCTGGTGGGGATAGCCCAGGCCCAGTTGCTCGGCATGCTCCAGGTAAAGGGCGGGTAGATCCCTACCCCCGTGGGCATCTGTGCGGCGACTCAGCCGATAGGCCCAGGGCCAGGGGCGCTCGCCCCTATCCAGCTGAACTTGGATTGCCGCAGACAGGGGCGTGCTGGCTTCTCCAGCGCGGCGGGGCAGCAGTTGCAGATGCCGGTGGGGCTGGCTGGCGCCAGAGGCGGCACAACTGTTGAAGAACCACAGCCCACCGGTGTCACTGGCCAGCAGCGAGACCCCGCGCCAGTCGTCAACAGAAAGCCAGCCGGATTGCGGCTGCCAGGAGTCCGTGATCAGGAGCAGATGGCCCGCCTGCACTGGATATTTGTTGAGCAGCACCACATGGCCGCTGCTGAGCCGTTCCACTTCCAGAGCTTGCTCCCAGGGCAAAAAAGGATTCGGCTTGGGGCCACCACGGCGTAGGTGTTTGGGGGTGGTGCTCAGCAAACGCCGCAACACAAATGGCTGGTGCTGCGGGGCCGCCAGGACCTCGGTAGCTAGGGGAACCAGGGAGCCGCTGGCCTGCGCCTGGCTGGATAACTGCAGCGCCAGCTGCCAGATGCGCTCAGCTCGCACCAGCCTTGAGGCGGGCCAGAGATGCTCCCTGGTAATAGTGACCAAGAATCTGGTTGTAGCGATAGCCCTGCATAGCCAGATCCTGGGCGCCGTGCTGGCTCATGCTTGCGCCGAGATGGCCATGGGCTTCCAGGGATATCTGGCGGTTGGCGGCATAAAGACTTTCCACGATGGCGCCCTGATAGCTGAGGATCATGCCGGCGGTGCTGGCGGCAGCTTGGCGGGTGCGTTCGTTGCTGCTCGAGAGGCCCTTGTAGGCCTGCCAGCGGGTTGTGTCACCAAGATGCCAGTGACGGTTGGCTGGGCGAGCCATGTGGGCGAGGGCATAGGAGCGGGCGGCTACGGCCTGGGCCCGCAGAGCCTCTAGCGACCAGCTGCTAGGCATCTCAGCTCCAACCACGGCACCGATGTAGTTCTCCAGACCAACGTGATTGACCACCCTGAGCCCGCCACTCTCCGGAATCAGACGCAGGCGCCCTCCATAGGGGCGGCCGTTGACCAGTACGGAGGTCCCACTGGTCTGCAGCCAGGCTTCTGGGCCCTGGAGCCAGAGTTCATTGAGGTTCACCGAACTGCCAGCGCCGCCCTGTTGGAGCAGCTGGCCGTCTCGGCTGACAACCTGCCAGGCTCCGCTGGCGGAGAGATCGGGGTTGGTGCCGGCGCCAAGCAGGGCGACGCGGATTTCCAGATCAACTCCCGGACCCGCTTCGGGCTCATCCAGGCCGAGGCTGGCAGTGGCAGTGGCAGTTGCTTGAGGGGTGGCTCGGCGCGCCTCGAGACGACGCAATTGCTCAGCTGCGGTAGTGGTGTCTTGAGCCGGGGGCGGCGTATCAATAAGGGCATCCAGCAACTCGCCCTGGGCGGCCCCATAGGGGCGGGGAGCCAGGCCCTGGGCCGCAAATCCCACCGCCACGGCTACAACGGCCATTGGGCCAGCCAGCATCAGTCTCCGGCTGAAGAGACCATGCAGATGAAGTCTTCTTGTCTGGAGAAGACTTCTGTTCTGGAGTAGTCCTCTGTTCTGATGTAGTCCCTGATTCAGGCGCAGACGGCTAGGGAGGCCCAGGAGTCGGCTCCGGAGCCATCGGCCTGCACCCGCAATGTGCCGTTCCAAAGGAGGTGGCCCGAACCGCTAAGTCGGATCATGCCCGAAGAAGCGCCATCACACACCATCCCCCCCGGCCGCGGCGAGCACTGCCAACCCACTACGGAGCTGCGGCCTAGGCGATCGAGCCAAAAAGGCGCAACAAGAGCGTGGGCAGATCCAGTAACCGGATCCTCATCAATGCCAAGTCCTGGAGCGAAGAACCGCAGCTGGTAGTCGGCTGGCCGTCCAAGCACGGAGGGAAGGTCGTCTATCGGTCCCTTCTCGATGGCCTGCATCAATACCAAGCCGCCCCGATCAGGACCCTCTAATTCCGCAGCCAGGCCAGGCAACTGGGCCAGCGCTGCCTCTGGCGAAAACAAGGCCACCCGATAACCGAGGCCTGAGCTCCAGTAGGCCAGGGGTGCCCCCCCTAGTCGTTCATGCAGCAACTGGATCAACGCTGGCGATGGCTCGGCCGGCAGCAGACCGGCGCTAGGCAGCACCAGCTGCCCTGAGCTGCCGCTGGCATCAAGGGCTACCGCCAGGGGGCCGCTGCGGGTGAACAGCTCCAATCCCCCGCCGGGCACCAGCTGCTGCCAGTGGCCCAAGGCCAGCAGGGCGGCGAGTGTTGCATGGCCGCAGAGGGGGACTTCGCAGCTGGGGGTGAACCAGCGCAGGGTCCAGCGGCCTTGCTGCTGCAGCAAAAAAGCCGTCTCAGACTGGTTGAGACTGCGGGCAATGGCCTGCAGGGCAACATCGCCCATGGGCTGGAGTAGCTGCACCACGGCCGCACCGTTGCCGCAACAGGGTCGGTCAGCAAAAGCCTCAACCAGCACAGCTGGCAGGGAGACAAGTGGCGTTACAGCAGAGCCAGGAAAGGTCATGCTTGCTGCCACTCCGGCCGCAGATCGCGCTCCATCAGAGCCTTAACGGCGGCAGCAGGGGTGGTGTGGCCTTCGAGCACCAGCACAACCTGCTCACAGATCGGCAGATGCCAGCCTTTGCGGCTGGCAAGCTGCAGGGCCGCTCTGGCCGTGCGAGGACCCTCAACGGTTGCTGAAATGCGCTCGCTTGCCTGCTGCTCGCTGCAGCCCTCGGCCAGAAGCACGCCGCAGCGATAGTTGCGGCTGAGGCTGCTGTTGGCGGTGGCCAACAAATCACCCAAGCCAGCCAGGCCGTAGAGAGTGCTGGTGGCACCGCCTAAACCCTCCAACACCACGCCAATCTCGGCTAAGCCACGGCAGAGCAGGGATGCCTTGGCGTTCGCACCTAAAGCCAGACCATCGGAGATGCCGGCGGCTACTGCCATAACGTTTTTGAGTGCCCCTGCGGCCTCGGTGCCAATCGGATCTGTGTTTGTGTAGAGGCGCAGCGATGTGTCGCTGAGGTGCTGCTGAAAGCGGCGGGCTAGATCCTGATCCGCAGCTGCGATCACGCTGGCCGCAGGTAGCCCTTGGCGCACCTCGGTTGCCAGATTCGGCCCACTCAGCACCAGCAAGGGGGCATCCGCCAACTGGTTTGACCAGAGCTGGGTGGCAGTTGCCAGCAGCTGGAGATCCAACCCCTTGCTGCAGCTCAATAGCGGCAGTCCAGTGGGCCAATGGGGAGCCAGCTGCTCAGCCAGGGGCTGGACCCCTGCCATGGCTACCGCCGAAACCACCAAATCCTGGTTGGCAAGCAGGTCCACCGGACTGCTGCCAGAGCGCCGGGACCAACCCGTGACGATGTGACCTTGCTGACCCCAGCGCTCAAGCAGGGTCTGGCCCCAAGCCCCCAGGCCCAACACGGCGATGCGAATGCCCATCGACTCCGAAGCAGCAGGCAGGTATGCACTGCCATCATGCGGCAGGCCCGTGGGTGCGGCTTCGGCTCTGGAGTTTTTGTGGCAATGAGCTCAGCTTCGCCGTGGCATGACTGGCATGGCACGGGACTGGTGGTGGGGTGTGGCGGCATCGGCCAGGCCCTGCTCCAGGAGCTGGGCCGAATCGCCCCGGGGCTGCAGCTTGTGGGAGCTTCACGGCAGGACTGGCGATTGCCTGGGGATCCCCTGTGGCGCGAGGTCGAGTTTTTACCGGTGGATCTCACCGACGACTCCAGCCTCTCGGGGTTGGCAGCAAGCCTTGAAAATCACCCCCCCCTGCGGCTGGTGATCAACACGGCCGGCCTGCTGCATGGGCCCTTGCTCCAACCGGAAAAGCGCCTCAGTCAGGTGAATCGCCAGGCCCTAGAGCTCAGCTTTGCGGTGAATGCCTTTGCATCCCTGCTGCTGGCCCAGGCGATCGAATCCCTGTTTAGCCCCGCAGACCCATTTCATTTCGCCAGCCTTTCGGCCCGGGTGGGAAGCATCGGCGACAACCAACTCGGTGGCTGGTATGCCTACCGGGCGGCCAAGGCTGCCCAAAATCAGATGCTGCGCACCCTGGCCCTGGAATGGGCTCGCAGAAAGCCCAAGGGGTGTGTGAGCCTGCTCCACCCCGGAACCACGGCCACGGGCCTCTCCGCCCCCTTCCAGGCCGGTGTGCCGCCAGATCGGTTGTTCAGCCCAGAGCGCGCTGCTCAGCAGCTGCTCGACGTATTGGCGGTGCTTGGGCCCCAACAGACTGGGCAGTTCTGGGCCTGGGATGGGCAGCAAATCGCCTGGTAGCTCTCAAATCAAGCAGCGTTTGCTTGCAGGATTGCTAAGGAAATCACCTCAAGAGCGGAATCCTCCGTGGCCTCTAGGCGCACAGGTGGTGCCATGCCGTCCTCGTAGGCCTCAAGCCAGCGCGGCGCACACACACACCAATGGTCTCCAGGCTTGAGCCCGGGGAAGCCATAGGCGGGCGCCGGGGTGCTGAGGTCGTTTCCCTGGGCCTGGCTGTAGCGCAGGAAGGCATCGCTCACGACACAGCAGACGCTGTGACGACCCAGGTCGGCGGCATTGGTGCGGCAATGACCGTCGCGGAACCAACCTGTCATTGGTTGGCAGCCGCACACAACCAAGGGTTCACCCAGCACATTTAGCGAAGCGGAAGCTGGCTGGCTGAAATCGCTCACGGGAACCGGGGAAAATGTGGATAGCTCCAGTCTGGCCAGGCAGTTCGGAGGTTGCAGCACTGGGCTGACGACAAGCTTCAGAGCTATGCGAAAGGCAACACACCCGCACAAAGTTGGGCTAGGTAGTTGACGGATTCCGGGGGGGAGGCGTTAAAGGTCGAAGAGCGCGTTCACCCTGTCTTTCAGCGCGGCCCCCTTCATGAGCTGGGAATTCACCGAAGACGCGGCCTTTCTGGCCCTCTGCGACGCGTACAAAGAAAGCGGTGAACCCTCCGCCATGGAATTCCTCGCCCACGGCGAAGGGGCTTTCCATTTCCAGGAACTCACCCAGAACGCCGCCGGCGAAGGCATCGACCTGAGCGACTCCTCCAACCTGGAGAAGTTTCAGCAGGAGGTGATCGACGCCCTCGAAGACCTTTGCAGCTAGAGCTCAGGAGTAGAAAAAAGCAATCTCCTTAGCTTTCAAGCCATCCCATCCGGCGGCCTTAAGCCGGGCATCAAGGCTGGCTTGGTCGAAATGCTTCGAGCCTGTCTTGACGATGCGATTGCGCATCGATTTTTTGACACCGCTGCGGGCCCGCTGGCTTTCCAGATCCATCACCTCCGTGTATAGAGCGATCATCTCGGAGGGGATCGGGGTGCCATCCAGGTCGATGCCCGAGGCGATTGCGGCATCAACGCCGCCAGGTCCGGCAATGGCCATAGCCGTTTTGCAAGGTGATTGGCCAGGCTAGAAGCCGCCGCCCCCCTGCTCAGGCTGAGAAGTATCGAGCTTGGGTATGTAGGGCCACTAGGGCAGTGGTGCTCTGCTCTGGTTCGAGTTGGTCGCTCTCATCCATCGACATACCAATCCGCTCGGCACCGAGCCAGGCGAGCTGCTGGCGGGAGTCGGCCACATTTGGACAGGCGGGATAGCCAAAGGAGTAGCGGCTACCGCGATAGCGCTGAGCCAGCACGTCGCGCAGCGGCATCGCGGTGGGATCAGGAAAGCCAAGCTCCCGCCTGATGCGCACATGCACCCATTCGGCCAGAGCCTCAGCCAACTGGACTCCAAGTCCATGGAAATAGAGGTAATCGGTGTATTGATCGGCTTTGAAAAGCTGCTGGGCAAAGCTGGTGGCGCCTTCGCCCATGGTTACGGCCTGCATCGGCAACACATCGGTTGGCAGCGACGAACCATCGGCTGCAATTGCGAGATCTCGGTAGAAATCAGCAATGCAATAGCGGTTGCCTGAGCGCTGGCGGGGCAGCTCGAAGCGTCCTAATTGTTGCTTGCGCTTCGCTGGGTCAAACAAGACCACGGCGTTGCCACTACGGCCGCAGGGGAAATAGCCGTAGGCCACCCGAGGTGAAAGCAGGCCATCCTCGAGACAGCGCGCCATCCATTGCTGCAGAACGGGCTCCGCCTTCTCGACCAGCATTGCTTCGTAGTCTTCGCGGCTCTGCTGCTGGGTCTTACGCAGCTGCCACTGGCCTGCAAATAGGGCGTTGCGATCGAGGTAAGCGAATACTTCCTGCAGGTCGATCTCCTGCTCAGTCAAAATCTGGCTACCCCAAAAGGGTGGCTCAAGGGCGCTCTCTTCGGTCACAGCCGTAGAGCGCTGATCATTTGGTTCAACGCTGACAGTGACTTCTGTAGGGGAAATAGCTACGGCTTCTCTTGCCCCATCCGCCTTGGCAGGCTCTTCTGCGGCGGTCTCGGGAGAGACGATGCCAAGCCCCTCCGGAATCGGTCCAAGGAAACCCCGTAGGTCGTCCCAGGCACCGCCTGCTTTTGCCTCCATCAGGGCGTCCATGAAACGGAGATCGGCAAATGCGTCGCGGCCGTAGACAACCTGACCTTGATAGGCGGCCCGGCAATCACCATTAACAAACCTAGGCGTAAGTGCTGCCCCGCCAAGTATTACCGGCACAGCAATACCAGCCTGATTAAAGGCTTCTAGATTGTCTTTCATGAAGGCCGTAGACTTCACAAGTAGACCGCTCATGGCGATGCAGTCGGCCTGATGCTGCCGCTGGGCATCGATTATAGCTTCACAACTTTGCTTGATGCCTAAATTGACTACGTTATAGCCGTTGTTGGTGAGAATAATATCTACAAGATTTTTGCCGATATCATGCACATCGCCTTTTACGGT
>NZ_JAGQCR010000086.1:0-11726 GCF_024346295.1 Cyanobium sp. BA20m-14 | reverse complement strand
CAGCTGGATTAGCCACCAGGCTGCTGGATAGGCGGGCTCAGGCTGTGGCTCCTGCCATTGACCGGAAACTTGTGCTTCTTCCCAAGCATCAATGAGGGACTGCATGGTGGTGGAGAGCGGGAACATCGCTGTGATGCAAAGAACGCGCACCTGACACCCCGAGAAGCGGGGAAAACTGGAGAGCGGTTTTGCAGAGCCGATGGGCCCCCTCCACCCAGCTGAGGTGCTGAATCGACGGAGACGGGTAGGCAAACGGAAGCCGACCAGGCGGGAGAGGTTGTAGTCGCCGAAGTTGTCGTTCAGGCCTTTGCAGCTGCCAGGTTTCCCCGCGGGCACGGGCCAATGCGGAATGCCCGAGCGGGAGCGAGCGGCTGGAGCAGGCAGGCCGCTGCGCTACTTCCAGCTGACAAGCGAGCAGAAGGGGCAATGGAACCCGAGCAGGCGGGAGCGGTGGAATCCCCTGACTCGCTGTTGTCCAATAGGTCTGTGTCTGTACCTGGTTTGCACGGCTTGCACGGTTTATGTGCACGGTTTGCACGGTTTATTCAGCGGGCACAAACGCCGCGCAACCCCGACCAGGCGGGAGCGGGTGGAGCAAGCAAGGCCGCTGCTTTGGTCTGTTTACTGCTCTCTTCTGCTCCCCTGCCCGCTAGACCTGCCACCAGCCAGCACCCCAATAAAAGGGGGCCGATGGCCCCCCAGGGTGGGATTAGCAGACTGAGACGGTGACGCCGGGGAGGCCCTGGAACTTGCGTGCAAAGGCAAATGCTTTTTCAGCAGGAATTAGCCGCATCTTCTTGACCGGCTTACCGCGCCTCCCGAAGTGCTCAACGGTGCAGGGCACAGCGCCGCTCTTTTTGATACCGGGCGCATAGCGATGGACGATCAGCAGGCGGATATTGCAGACGGGGCCTTGGGGAGCTGCCATGGAAATTTTGGCGAGGATCCCCTAGGTGACGCCCCACGGCGCAGCAGCAGGCAAGGGTGGCGTAGCCACTTGAGTCGATTACCGCGTCCGCTCTCGCAATCGGGCCTTTATGGCGGCTATTACCTCGGGGCTTGCCCCCCTGCGACGTGATCCTCTGCGGCACGTGCGTCGCCGACATCCTCGTCAGGCCCGTTCCGCTCACCGTTCCCCCCGGCGCCGGCAAGCTTTTTCATGTCGATCCGATCCGGGTCACCACCGGCGGGATCGTCTGCAACACCGGCACGGCGATGGCCCGGCTGGGGATGAAGGTCGCCGCGTCGAGCTTGGTGGGCAGCGATGTGTGGGGGGAGGTGATCCGTGCGACCCTCGCGGGGGAGGGGATCGCGACAGAGGCGCTCGAAGCGAGCGACACCGTCGCCACGAGCACGACCGCATTCCTCATCGATCCCAGCGGCGAGCGGAGCTTTGCGCATCATGGGGGGGCCGCGGCGTCAATCGATCTCGCCTTCATCCGCCGCCAGCTTCCCCACTTCGCGGCGGCCAGGCTGGCGCTCGTAGGCTACCTCGTGCTCCTCCCTGGCCTCGAACCCGATCTCACCGAAGCCCTCGCCAAGATCCGCTCGACGGGCTGCCTCGTCGCTCTGGAAACCGCGGGCAACGGCGGCACGCTCGCCCAGGTGGCGCGGGCCCTCGAGCTTGTCGATGTCTACGTGCCGAGCCTCGACGAGGCCTGCCACCAGACCGGCCTCGACGATCCCCACGCCATCATCGGCTGCTACCGCTCCCACGGCGCCCCGGGGCTCGTCGGCGTGAAACTCGGCACGCGGGGCACGCTCCTGTCGCCAAACGAGGGGGAATGGTTCGAGATCCCCTGCTTTCAGGCCCCCGGGCCGGTGGTCGACACGACCGGCCCGGGCGACTCGCTCTTGGCCGGGCTCCTCACCGGCCTCCTCCGGGGGATGCCAGCACGAGAGGCCGGTCTTCTCGGCGCCGCGACGGCGGCCTGCTGCGTCACCGGACTGGGTGCCACCGAGGGGCTCCGCGGATTCGACGAAACCGCCAGGCTTGCGGGCCTCCAAAGCCCCTGACAGAAGCGCCCCGAGCAATTCACCCCACCCATCTGCGATCCACCACCGGACGATCGCAGCGGCCCAACGCATCGCGAAATACGTCCGGAGGAGGATTCCCAAGGGCTACCACAGCCTCCCGCGGAAGCGTCTTCCGCAGTGGTGCCCGAACCGGCAGCAAAACATCCACAGCAGGTGCGCCGGCAGTGGCCATGGTCCGAGAAAGCCGGCCGCCACACGGGCGGGGCTGCCCGCCCGGAGGGCCTCGAGCACGAGCCGCCAACGCAAGCGGCACTCGATGCTCGTGGCGTGTCGCCGCAACGCCGTCCGATCGGCGGCCGTAAGCCCCGGTAGCCCGGCCAGCGCCGCGTCGCAATCGAGGAGCCGCTGCAGATCGTCAACGGAATGCCGCTGGCTGAGCGAGCCCTCGCGGCAAACGCAGACGTAGCCCTGCGGCGGGAGCATGACGAATCGCGCCCGCAGCGCGAGCGCCCGGGCGAGCAGTTCGTAATCCTCGCCGACCCGCACGTGTTCGCGGTAGCGGAGCGTGTGTTCATCAAGAAACCGACGACGCACGAGCGGCTGCACGAATCCCCATTCCCGGCCCGGCCGCGCGGGTCGGGAGACGTTCCCATCGACGAACTCGGCGAACGTGATGCGGCGCGGCGTCTCGAACCCGAGGACGACATCGCGCGGTCCGTCCACCGCGTCCTCCCGCACCCGCCAGGGATCGTCGGCGACGATGTCGGCGTCGTGCGCGTACCGCAGCAGGCCGGCGAGCCGACCGGGCAGGAAGAAGTCGTCGGCGTCGAGGATCGCCACCCACGGCGACCGCGCCACCGACATGCCTAAGTTCCGCGCCGCCGCCGGGCCTCGGTTCACAGGCTGACGGAGCAACACGAGACGGCCGCTGCCGTCGTCGGACGCGAGCGCCGCCGCCGGCGACGCGTCCGACGACGCATCGTCCACCACGATCACCTCAGCGACCTCCGGCTCCGCGAGGGCCGAGCGGACGGCCCCCCCGATCGTCCGTACGGAATCGTGGCAGGCGATCACCACCGCCACCGTGTCGAGGGAGTCCATTTCAGCTCCGCGACCGATGTTCGAAGAAGTACTCGTGAGGCCGGAGGAACCGTCGCAGAAACTCCGGCATGAGGATTGCGTTGGCCGGATCGAGGCACCCGGCCTGGCTCGCGTGCTTGGCGATCGCCTGCTTCTTCAGGTCGAGATATGGCCCGGCGAGGGTGCGGCGAAGCCGGAGAAAGTCCCCCCTGCAGAAGGCCCGAAGCAGAAACCGCGGATACCAGAACCAGACCGGATAGCAGTAGATCGCCCCCCGAACCTCCCCCCGCCGCGCGAGACCCTTGAGCGCTGCCGCGACAGCCCGATGATCGGCGTGATTGTCGAGCTCACTGGGGCCGAAGACGCGCTCGGGATCGATCCGGCCGATCAGTTCTGCCAGCCGCTCGGCCACGCGGCCGGCGTGGGCAGTGGCCTGCCCGTCGGGGAAGCCCAGGAAGACGACGTGCGACGCGGGCACGCCGAGGATGCCGCAGGCGGCCAACGTCTCGTCGCGTCTGAGCGACACGAGGAGCGCCCTGTCGGGGAAGGCAGGCGGATGACCGCTGCCGTCGGTCACGAGGACCACGTGCACGGGGATGCCCGCGTGACGAGCCCGGGCGATCGTCGCACCGCAGCCCAGGGTCTCGTCGTCGGGATGGGGCGCGACGACGAGGTAGGGACGCCCGGTGCACGCCACATCTATCGGCCGCGCACAGGCGAGCAACACGCGTTCGACCAGCGATACAACGCCCGATCGGGGGAACGTCGGGGGCCCGTCGCCCGAACGCCACCAACCGCTGCGGGAACCGGCTGCCATCTCGACACACCTCGGGGGGAACCTACCGCGGACGGCCGGCGGCCAATGGGCATAAGGATCCTCCGCACGGTACTGCACGCGGCCCTCGCGTGCCATCAACCCGGGACAGCGATGGCCGAGGGCGGTCGCGGCGTCTCAATCCTGAGGACGACCTCGCGCGGCCAGTCCACCGCGTCCTCCCGCAAGCGCCAGGTATCGTCAGCGAGGATGTCGGAGCCGCATCCCGAAGAGCGACCGGGTCGATCGTGGCCACACGCCTCCCTGCGCGGGGCGCGTACTTCCCTTGGTCGGACAGGACTCCGGCGAACAGAAGCGTTGCCTACTGCCGCCGGCGTTTTCGACAATCCTGATCCGTTGTTGCCTGGCATTAACAGGTTATGCTACCCCGGATCGGGTAGTGTCGGCGTGGCACGTCGATCTCGTCTGCACCCGGCGCCAATTCCGGAGCTATTTTTACCGGAAAAGGTCGCATGCTCTCCTCACCGACCGCCACTCTGCGACGCCGGTTCGAGGAATCAGCCGCCGGTCGCCGCTGGGCCGAGGCGGGGGGGTGGCCGCGGGCGGTCGGCGTCGCCTGGCGCAGCTTCTACCTCTGGAGGCTGATGCGCTGGCCGCGGGCCGGATGGAGGGAGCGCCGGGCAGTGCGGGCCGTGCTGCGAAGCGGACGCTGGGGCGGCTATCCCTTTCCCGGGCCATGGACGCGACGGTTCTCGCGGGCTTTCGCGTCGTTGCACGCGGTGCCACACGTGATCCCCGCTTCGAGCGGCGCGACGGCGTTGCTGGCCGCTTACCAGGCGCTGGGGCTCTTGCCCGGTGACGAAGTGATCGTGCCGGCGCTGACCTTCAGCGCCACGGCCACAGCGGCACACGTGCTCGGCCTGCGCGTCGCTTTCGTCGACGTCGATCCGGCGACCCTCTGCCTCGACCATCGTCTCGTCGAGGGGGCGATCACTCCGCGCACCCGGGCCGTCGTCGCAGTCCATCACGGTGACGCGATGCCCGACATGGACGCGCTCCTCGACATCACCCGCCGGCACCGTCTGCGTCTGGTGGAGGATTGCGCCCACGCCCACGGCGCCACCTGGAGGGGGCGGCCGGCGGGGGGGATCGGAGACGTCGGCTGCTTCAGCTTCCAGACCGGGAAGGTGATGTCGGCGGGAGAAGGAGGCGCGATCACCACGCACGATGCCGCGTTGGCGGACGCCTGCGCCGCGACGATCGACTGCGGCCGGCCCCACGGCGGCTTGGGCGAGCAGACACAGCTCGGGACAAACCTGCGGATGACGGAATTGCAGGCCGCCATCCTCGTCTGCGCGGCCGAGCGGTTCGGCCGGGAGCATGCGCTACGGCAGCGGCGGATGGACTCGCTTCGCGATCAGCTTGCCGGCATCGCCGGCATCCGCCTGCCGGTGCGCGACGAGCGGATGACGTCGCGGCCCGCGTACGGCTTCCAACTGCTCTATCTTCCCGAGGAGTGCGGCGGCGTATCGCGGGAGCGTTTTCTGTCCGATCTTCGGAATGCAGGATTTCCGGCGATGCCGTCGTGGTACCAGCCCGTGTACCGCTCCCCCGAATACGGCCGGCTCGACCCGCGAATGCCGACCGCGGTGGCGACACCAGCGTGCCCTGTCGCGGAATGGGCGGCCTCCACGGCGCTAGTGTGGCTCCCACATCCGTTCTTCCTGGGGCCCCAGCGGCATGTCACCCGCCTGGCGCGCACGATTCGGAGAACGGTTGCGTCGTACCGGGCCGCTGCCGCGACCGGGGGCCACGCGTGAACGGGTTTGACGCCATCGTCGTCGGAGCAGGGCTGGCCGGATGCCTGATGGCCCGCGATCTTGCCGCGGGCGGACTCCGGGTCGCCGTTCTCGAGGCAGGCCCCGAGCGGACAGCCGCCGACATCCTCCCGGATGACGGTCGGCCGACGACGCAATCTGATCGGCGCCGCTTCGCCCGAGCAGGGCAGCCCGTGCAGGCGCGCAACGAGCTGTTTGCGGAGCACAACCGTGGATTCTACGTCGAAGATCGAAGGCACCCGTACCTGGCTGACCAGCCGTTCCTCTGGTTTCGCGGCCGGCAGGTGGGAGGCCGATCAATTCTCTGGTCGCGTGCCTGCCTGAGGATGTCGGATCGCGAGTTCGTGCCTCATCCGGGCGTCAACGACTGGGAGAACTGGCCGTTCGGTCATGCGGAGCTCGCCCCCTTCTACGCGAGGGTCGAGCGGGAGCTCCGCGTGACGGGCGATGCCTGCGGCCTGGAGGCGATCCCCGACGGTGCCTTCGTGGCGACCGCGGCCACCTCGCCACGGATCGACGCGGTTCTCGAGCGCGTGTGCCGCCGTGATCCAGCGCTGCAGGCCACGCGTGCCCGAACCGCCGCCCTCGACCGCACTCCGGTGCCGGGCCTGTTGCACGAGGCGATACGGCACGGCGCCGAGCTGTTCGCCGACTCCCCCGTCGAGCGAATCCTCGTCGCGCCGAACTCGCGTGCCGCGTCCGGCGTCGAGATCGTGCGGCCCGACGGCACCCGCCGCACGGTGCCCGGCCGGGTCGTCGTGCTCTGCGCATCGACCATCGAGACGGTGCGGATCCTCTGGCAATCGCGGAGCGAGGCACATCCCCACGGCCTGGGAAACCATGGCGATCGGCTCGGACGAGGCGTGCAAGATCATCTCGCCGTGAACTGTGCGGGCCGCCTCACGCCTGATTTGCGGGTGTTCCCCCATCGCAGCCTCGCCGATTCCGCCGACCCGTGGCGTGAGGAACCGGCGCACGTCCTCGTCTGGGGCCGGGAGCCCCGCGCGGCGCACCAGGACACCCCGCCGATAGATTGCCTGGCGAGCGTTTCGTTGTCGCCGCATCGAGCCACCTGGTCGATGCTCGTCCTCGGCTCGTCACGGCCGCTCCCCGAGAACCGCATCACCGTCGAAAGGAGCCCGGACGATCGTATCGATTCTATTGTACCGCGGATCACGCTCGCGAGGACGGCAGACGATGTCGATCGACTCGCGATGCTCGGACGGTTCACCCAACGCGTCATCCGTGCGGGCGGCCTCGGGGGGATCGGCGCGACGTGGATGCATCGGATCGTGCACCAAGCAGTACCGCAGTGGGCGTTGGCGCGGTGCGCCCGCGAACCCGGGGCGGTCATCCACGAAACGGGCGGAGCGCGCATGGGCGTCGATCCCGCCGAGTCGGTCGTCGATCCCTCGGGGAGGTGCTGGGGCGCCGACAACGTCTTCGTCGCCGACGGCAGCGTGTTCCCCAGCTCCGGATTCCAGAACCCCACGCTCACCATCCTCGCATTGGCGGCGCGGACGGCCGAGCACATTCTCAGTGACCGCTCGGCACGGCAGGCGCCGGAAAGCGACCGACCATGAGCGTGGCCCCAATCGACCGACCCTGCGACGTCGTCGCGGCCACAGTGATCATCCCCTCGTTCAATCGGGCCGCGCAGTTGGCGACGGCCCTGCGGGCGCTCTCGCGGCAGTTGCCCGTGCCGGGCGGCTTCGAGGTGATCGTCGTGGACGACGGCGGCGATCCGCCGCTCGACGAGCGATCGCTGACCGCGGCCTCAGGCCTCGCCTGCCGGGTGCTGCGCACCTGCAACGGCGGGCCGGCCACGGCCAGAAACCTCGCCGCGAATCACGCCCGCGGTCGCATCCTCGCATTCACCGACGACGACTGCGAGCCCGATCCTGACTGGCTCCCCGGCCTCGTTCGGCGCCATCACTCGGCCGACTCGCCGCGCATCGTCGGCGGCCGGACCGTCAACCGGCTGTCGTCGAACCCGTTCTCCGGGACGAGCCAGAATCTGATCACGATCGGCTACGCGCACTACAACCGTGACCCCGAACGGGCCCTGTTCTTCGCGTCGAACAACCTGTCAGTCCCCCGGCAGGAGTTTGCCAAGGTCGGGGGTTTCGACGAGCGCTTCCGCACGGCGGAGGACCGGGATCTCTGCGATCGCTGGGTCCACTCGGGCCGTACCATGACGTATGCGCCGGAATGCGTGATCCTCCACGCGCACGCGATGGGCCTGGCGGGGTTCTGGCGGCAGCATGTTGCCTACGGCAGGGGCGCCTACCAGTTCCATGCCGAGCACCGCAGGCGTCACCCGTTCCACCGCATCATCCAATGGCCGTACTATAGGACGCTCTCCGCGAGCATGCTCCCTCCGCAGGGCGCGCACGCCACCCCAACGCTTGCATTCGCGTTGTGCGTCTCGCAGGTGGCGAATCTGATCGGCTTTCTCAGCGAGCGATCGACGCCGCGGCCGGAGTTCCGCGGCGTCTGTCTTCTGCAGGGCACCGAGGACGGGAAGACATGACCACGGCGCCGGATTGCCCCCCGCCTTCAGCCGCTGACGCCGGCCGCGGCGCGACTCAAGAAAAACGAGAATGAATCAGCCAGCGCCAGCCAACTGGCCTCGATGACGTTTTCGCTCACCCCGACCGTGCCCCACACCCCCTCGCCGTCGGTCGATTCGATCGACACCCGCACCTTTGCTGCGGTTCCCTTCTGGGCATTGATGACCCGCACCTTGTAATCGAGGAGGGTCATCCGCTCCACCGCCGGGTAGAGCGACCTGAGCGCCTTGCGGATCGCGGCATCGAGGGCGTTGACGGGGCCATCCCCCTCGGCTACTTCGTGGCGGATCACGCCGGCGACGACGAGCTTGACCGTCGCCTCGGTGCGGAGTTCATCGGTCGTCACCCCGGCCGAGCCGGTGGCAACCTCGGCTCCCGTCCGTCCCTGGCTCTCCACGGCCACGTTGTAGGAGAGCTTCTCGAACGCCGGGCGGAACGTGCCGGCACAGCGGTCGACGAGGAGATCGAACGACGCCCCGGCCGCCTCGAACTGCCAGCCCTCGTTCTCGAGCCGGCAGATCTCGGCGAGCACCTTGTCGAGGAGCGCCCGGTCGTTGCGGACGTCGGGACGGGTGACAATCGCCTGGATATTCGACCGCCCGGAAAGCTCGCTGACCAGAATCCGTCGCTCGTTCCCCACCGCCTCGGGCGGAATGTGCTCGTACGACTCCGTCGCTTTGGCGACGGCTGGCGGCTATTACTTACCGAATGGCAGAAACGAAAAGGATCGGTGTCTAGTGTGAAACAGTATTCAATGATACCGCGGCCTTAGCAGTGGATACAGTTCTCGTTCTGTCCTCCACACCAGCACTGCTTGGTCTTTACCGCTCGAGTAGCGCCGCTTGCGGGTGACTCAACGATCACCTGCAACCGCTGCCTTGATTCCCGTAGCAGCGCCTCGAGCCCCTCTCTCTGAAGCCCTGACGTTCTCGGGATCTGTCTCTCGATCTCGGCACACTTGTCGCGCAGAGTCGCGACCTCTCGGCTGCGATGAGCCAAGTCGTCGAGTTTTGCCTGAATCCGCGCGTTTCTTGCTTCGAGCTCGCGGCGCTCGGCCTTGCATCGCACCAGTCTCGCCTGGACACCATCGATCTCTTGTCGCAGCGCGGCGGCCTCTTTTCTCCGGTTTTCCAGTCGCTCCTGAAGATCAAGGATCTCGGCCGCTTCTCGCGCGAGTTGCTCGTCAAGGGAGGCCTCTTGAGCTCTTGAGCCGGTCGTGCTCTGTGGAGAGGGCTTTCGTTTGAAGGGTGTTCTCCTCCAACTCTCGCTGGATGCCCCTCTGATCGCCCTCTAGTTCGAGGCGGCTTCTGGTCAAGTCGTCCATTGGCAGGCAGGAGTCGAGACTCCGCTGTCCCGAAGAAACAGCGGATTTTGCCTTCTCATGGAGTCGCCTCCAAATCAAAACGTTTAGCCTCAGGCCCGCCGGCGGGAGGGGCGAGGCGGCCGCACGGTATGATAAGGATTAAAGCGTCCGACCTCGCAATCGGGCCTTTATGGCGACTATCACCTCCTCGACCCCGCCGCGTCGGCGGTCGAGGCCCGGTTCATGGTGGCCGCGGACGGCGACATCCTCGGCATCGATCTGTGGCCGACGCCCGACGCCGATCCCTGCGAGGCCGGGTTCACTGCCGGGAAGGGGCTCGAATCCTGACTGCCGTCCGTTTTCCAGGTCCGGCCGTATTTGCTTTACGTGTGTTAGCAGGGGAACGAAAAGAGGTAGATGCGGTGTGGTTGAAGCAATTTTGTGCGCCAACCGCCATGCAGCAGTATTTGGAATTATTACGTGTCGATTGATGATTATTGAAACAACTTTTCAATCGAAAAGTTATGCCATAAAAAATGTCTCACTTGCTTGGGCAGTATCAGCCTACTCAGTATCATGACTTTGAGCATCAAAGAACGAAACAAACCTTTAGAGCATCTTTTGTTAGCATGACAGGCTATACCCGTTTGTCGTTTGCCTGTATAGTCGATAAAATCAAGAATCACATTTTGCCCTTCAATACTGTTTAAAAATTCGGTGGGAAAACAAGCGATTTTATCGGGGTAGATTTTAATTAGCCGCTCCACTTCCGCGTAATAACTATCCCAATACAAACCGATGGCTTTGGCTTTATCGGGTTCGTCAAATTTAGGAAAGCAAACATCCCAATCATCATATTGCCACGTCCGTCCGTCATGATACGACCAGTGGTTTATCGATTCACCCGTCCAATTCATATAGCTGTCTATAACTTCTGCGCGATTGCGTTGCAAGCAAATAAAAACGGCATTTGGAAATTTACTCATGATAAATTCAACATAGGGTAGAAAATATAGCATTACGTCACCGTAATAATCGTTAGCGGTGTTTGATTGCGTCAAGTTATCCAGCCAAAGCGAGACCAGCGTTTCTGCGTTATACCAAGGCAAGAGATGATAATCTTTGCCATCATGCCCTTCATGCAAAACCTTAGTTTTTTCTTGGGCGTTGAGAAAAACACTCAGCGATGTTGTGCCACACCGCCCTGTGCCTAAGCCGATAATTAATTTTGCCATGATTTTTACCTTTTAAGTTTTCACTTCACGCTGTTATTGGGCTAGATAAAGAGCCGAAAAATAACCTTTTAATGCCAGTAATTCGTGCAACCTGCCTTGTTCGACTAATTGCCCTTTGTCGAGTACCACGATGGTGTCAGCGTGTTCGATAGTCGATAGCCGACGCGCGATAATGATAAATGTGCGGTTTTGGCGCAATTCATCTATGGATTGTTGTATTAAATGCTCAGATAGGGTATCCAAGGCATTAGTGGCTTCGTCTAAAATCAAAATATCGGCGTTACGCATAATGGCTCTGGCTATGGTTAGAAGTTGGCGTTGCCCACCCGACAAACGCATACCGTAGCCCTTTCCGTCTGCGAGCAAGTGAGGGCAACCTGCAAGGGGTGCTCGACGAATTGCCAGCAGTGCCCAAAGCCAACGGTGCTGGTTCTGTCCGCCTGGCGGCTGTTACGGCCGGGATCAACCAAAGCAAAAGGAACTGAATGATGTCTTTACGCAGTAGGGGCGCGGTGAGAAGGCCTCAGGGGAATGCGGTCCTTGCTGCCTGGCAAGAAAAACCACCTGGATTGCAGGCCCCCGTTGTCAGCCACGCATGAGTGCTCAGCTAGGGAAGGGGCCAGAGGCCCCCTGAAGCCGGCCTAGCCGGCGATGCACCGCTAGGTGCGCTCAACAGAGAGGCTCAACTCTTGCTCAGCCAAGGCAGCATCTGGAGCTTCTGGCTCTGGGCAGATCAGATCAACCGCCTGCCGGGCTGCACTGATCACCTGCAGCAACACTTTTGGGGATTGGCGCAGCACTGATATCCAGCTCTGGAGCGGTGACTTTCAGGAAAGTTGTCACTCCTTGGCTGCCACTCAGGCGGCCTGAACCAAGGGTAACTCCAGGGCCAGTTCGTGCTCTTCCAGTGGCTTGTTTATCCACACTTCTGCCGGTTGACTCCAG
>NZ_JAGQCR010000085.1:0-11746 GCF_024346295.1 Cyanobium sp. BA20m-14 | reverse complement strand
CAGGCGCGTGGCAAGCCCCTGGCTACCGCGATCGATGAACAAGGCAGCAGTTGGGCCCTGGCCGCCGAGCTGCTGGAGCGCTACGGGCTTGCGTTTGAGTGGGATGGGCCGCGGCGCCGGATTCTTGTGGGCGCCCTCGATGTGGTGCCGCTTTTCCGGGAGGATGCGGTGCAGGCTTCGGTGGGCTGGCCGCTGGTGGAGATCACGCTGCAGCAGGCCCTGGCGCCGGTAATCCTGCGGGGGATCCTGCGCGAGGGGCGGGCCTGGTGTCGGGTGCTGGAGTTTGCCGAGGAGTTTGGGATCAGCGCCAGCTTCGATCCCTTTGCCTTGGCCGAGCGCCGCGGCGGCTGAGGGGCAATTCTGGGTTCGGAACTGGGAGCGGTCAGTTCAGGCACTGTCAGAAATTCTGTACAGTTCGTACAGAATCCTGGAGCCCTCTGCGCGCAAACAGGCACCACGCCCCAGCTTTATCCCTGCAAATCCGGAGCCTGAGTCCTGATTTGCAAGGATTGCCACTATGTGGATTGAGAGCCTCCAGGCGAGCCTGCTGGCCGAGCAGATGCACCGGTTCGCTGGCCTCCCAGCTGTCTGCCATCGAAAGCGATCACGCCATCGGCGAAATCGCCCGCCACGGGCTTCAGGGCAAGGCCAGGATGTCGGGACTCAGCGCTGAGGGTTTCGGGTTGGCCGTTGGCTCGAAAGTTCTTCGTAGAGCTTCGCGCCGGGGCGCAGGCCTGGGCACTCGACCCCGATCCGGATAATCAGGCGCCAATTCGTCCTGGGATCCGGCAATGCTCCTGATCGGTAAATACCAGGGAGCCATGGCCCCTCTCCAATCTGTTGTTCCCGTTCGGGATCAAGCAGAGCATCGGGCGATAACGGCGATCCACTCGGTGCGCGACCTGGGGGCCGCCTTGCGGGTCACCCGCAAGGCGCTGGGGATCACCCAGGCCGATCTGGCCCTGGCGGCTGGGGTTGGGTTGCGCTTTGTGGTGGAGCTGGAGGCCGGCAAACCAACGGTGCGGCTGGAGCTTGTGCTGCGGGTGATCGACGCCCTGGGCGGAACCCTGCAACTGGACAAGGAAAGTAACTGCCAGGAAAGCCGTTGCGAGGAAAGCCATTGCGAGGAAAGCAGTGGCCAGTGAGAGCACCACCGGCCTGGAGGTGTGGCTGCTCAACCAGCGCGCCGGCACGCTCTGGCTGAAAGACGGTGAGCTGCAGTTTCAGTACAGCGCCCTGTGGCTGGAGCAGCCGCAGGCGATCGCGCTCTCCCAGAGCTTGCCGCTGCAGGCGGAGCCGTTTGGCGATCGGGCCTGCCAGCCCTTTTTCGCCGGATTGCTGCCAGAAGGTCAACTCCGGCAGCGAATTGCCCAACAGTGCCAGATCTCAAGGTCCAATGACTTCGGCCTGCTGGTGGTGATCGGGGGTGACTGTGCCGGCGCGGTGAGCCTGGTGGTTGGCGATCAAGTGGCTGTGCCTGATTCTGTGGAGTGGCTGGAGCAGGATCAGCTGATCGCCCTGCTCGATGACCTGCCCCAGCGACCAATGCTGGCGCAGCGCGATGGCCTGCGGCTGTCGCTGGCCGGCGCCCAGGACAAGTTGCCAGTGGTGTTTGACGGAGCCCGCATCGGTTTACCCCTTGGCAGCACCGCCAGTACGCACATCCTCAAACCGGCCATTGCGGCAGTGGAAGGCAGCGTGATCAACGAGGCGTTCTGCATGGCCTTGGGGCAAGCCATGGGGCTGCAGGTGGCAGACGCCGAAATCTTGGCGGCAGGGGATCGGCAGGTGTTGTTGGTGCGTCGCTACGACCGACGCCGCGGAGACGGTGAGCGATGGTTACGGCTGCATCAGGAAGACTTCTGCCAGGCGCTTGGTATTCCGCCTGAGCTGAAATATCAGAATGAAGGGGGGCCTAATCTGACCGCCTGCTTTGGACTATTGCGTAGAGCCACAAGACCCAGCGCTCCGCAGGTGATCCGTTTGCTGGATGCGGTGGCGTTTAACGCCTTGATCGGCAACCACGACGCCCACGCGAAGAACTTCTCATTGCTCTATACCGAAAGGACGACAACGCTCGTGCCGCTCTACGACCTGCTCTGCACCGCGGTGTATCCCACCCTGACCGCGAAGATGGCGATGAAACTGGACAGCAAGTATCGCTTTAGTGAGGTGCAATCTCGCCACTGGGAAAAGTTTGCCGAGGCAGCTGGGTTGTCGTGGGCCCAGACCAGAAATCGGGTGACCCGCATGGCGGCGCAACTACCCTCGATGGCCCGCCACCTGCAAGCAGAGGCCGCCTATCGGGATGCGGCGCTGATCGGGGACATTGCCAACCTGATCGAGCAGCGCTGCGATCTGAGCCTACGCCGATTCACCGCAGGTTGAGCCCGCCAATCCGCCGTACTCCACCAGCAGGGAAATCACGACGCGGACTGGCCTGGCGTTGCGCCCGGAGGTGAAGCAACCAGCACCCCCAGGATCACCGCCGGGGAAATGCGGCAATCCCTGGCATGTAATGCGAACAGCAGTCAGGGCTTGCGAAGCGTGAGCAGTGCGGTGTTTGGTTCGGAGATGAAGGCTGTGATCCCGTGTAGGAGACTTAGACTGCGAACATCGTCGTCCTTGGTGGCGATAGTGAAACCGTTCTTGGCTGCAAAATTCCAAATTATATGGTCGCTTTGGCCTTTGAGCTCAACATCACGCACATGCACGCTGCCAGGGAATTGCGTAGCGAGTGCCCTGGCAATCCGTGGGCTCAAATTTTCATCCAACAGCAAACGGCCGGACATTAAACTGCTCAGGCCAAGGTGTGTTCGCTGAGTCGCTTCTCGCGTTCACTGGCATAGCGCAACACAGCGCGAATGTGTTCAGGCTGCAGATCGGGAAAATCAGCCAGGATGTCCTCTTGGTTCATGCCACTGGCGAGATATTCGAGTACATCTGATACGGCGATGCGTGTTCCTGCCATGCAGGGCTTGCCGCTGCGTACCCCTGGTGTGCAGGTGATCAGGGGGGGAGAAAGGGGCGTCATGAGGCGTGCGACGGGCGGAGGGCGGGCAGTCTTTGAATCCATTGTGATGGCAGCCATTCATGGAGGGCGAAAAGGATGGTTCTTGGGCAGTTTGAGCCCAGCCGCCACGGCCCGCCTGCGGAATTGTCGCCGTGCAGGGGTGTCGGGAAATTTGTACAGGCTGTACAGATTTTGGACGCTTTCAGCTCAATCTCAGCCGTCGGGGGCGATCGGCCAGGCTCACCGGGATGTTGGGGCTCTCTGGGCAGGGTTCACAGCGATCGACTGCATCTGGGGCTGCAAACCCCTGCCTAGCCGCGCATGACCATGGCAGCCCGTATGGTTTTCAGTACTAAAGTGAAAGGGCCGCTGGGCGTGTCGCTATGGCAGAGCCGAACCTCCTGGCCAATGTGCTTACCTCTGCCGAGCTCAAGCGCCGCGGCATCGTGGCGATCGAACAGGCCCTGCAGCGCGGACCAGTGCACCTGTTGAAACGTAATCAGCCTGCTGCGGTGGTGTTGAGTGAGCAGCACTACCGGCAGCTGCAACGTCAGGCTGATCAGGCTGCCAGGCCCAAAACATCTGCTTTGGAGTGGTTGTTGATGCAACCCAAGGCGCCCCAGCCGCGCAGTAAAGCGACCATTGACGCTGAGCTGGCTGCCGAGCGCGACTGGTGAGTGGCTGCTGTGATTGCCTTTCTCGATGCCAGTGCCCTGATTTACCTGCTTGAGGGTGAGCCACCTTGGGCTTCGGCGGTCAAGCATTAGCTGCAGGCCCTTGCTGATGGGCATCCCCAGCTGGCGATTGCCCTTAGCCGCCTCAGCGTTCTGGAATGCCGCGTGGGGCCCCTACGGCGCGGGGATCAGTCAAGTTTGGAGCGCTTCGATGGCTTTTTCGCCCGCAGCGATTTGCTGTGGCAAGAGCTCAGCCCAGCGGTGGTGGAGCAGGCCACAACGTTGCGAGCCCAGCATGGGCTTCGAACCCCCGATGCCCTGCAGGCGGCCTGTTGCCTGCAACTGGGCCAAGACGCGGTGATGCTCAGTGGCGATGGTGATTTTGAACGCATCGCGGGGTTGCGGCTGCGGCTGATCCGTTGAGCTCAGCGCAAGGATCATTTCTTTCCATAGGTGGCATCGGACGTGGCCATGTCTCTCGATTCGTCAGCTGATTGAACCCGAAGGGTTCGAAGGGGAATGACCCTGGGTCAAGCGCGTTGCTTGGGGGTGTCAGGAAATCTGCACAGGGCCAAGCAGCAGGTTGCGTATCCGTATCTCTTGGGATACACTGAGGCATGGTCGAAATAAGGGAGACGCCTGCCTATGCGGCGTGGTTTGCTGCCCTGCGTGACCGGACTGCAAGGGCTCGTATCGACATCCGGATCAGACGGCTCTCCCTTGGTAACTCAGGAGATATCCGCCCTGTAGGAGATGGCGTCTCAGAGCTGCGGATCCATTGCGGCCCCGGCTATCGGGTCTATCTGACAAAGCAAGGAGATGCCGTCGTCATTCTGCTTGCAGGCGGTGATAAGAGTTCTCAAAACCAGGACATCCGACTCGCCAAAGATCTTGCTCGAAATCTCTAGGAGAAGCCAATGACTAAAACCACCACGACAATCTGGGACCCAGCCGCACACCTCGCTACTGCCGATGATATTGCGACTTATTTGGAAGCTGCACTGCAGGATGGTGATCCTCAGCTTGTGGCAGCTGCCTTGGGCGATATAGCTAGGGCTAAAGGCATGAGCCAAGTTGCACGTGATGCTGGCCTTGGCAGGGAAAGTCTGTACAAATCATTATCTTCTTCGGGCAATCCTGAGCTGGCAACAGTATTGAAGGTGATTTCGGCGCTGGGTTTGGAATTGCATGTCACTGCTGCTGACGAGGCGAAGATGGCTGTCTAACCAGCCCCCCACTAGAGTGGACAGGCCTCCATACACTATTTGCTACGCCATCCCAGTTCGTCGTCGCGCAGGCGTTGGCTTGAGCCGCCACGGCTGCCCAGCTCCCTCAGTCGCAGCTGGATGGCGATGTGCTCAGGGATGCAGAGCTGAACGGTGCCGTGAATCAAGCCCATCTGGTCAGGGTAAAGGGGTTTGGCCGTAGTAATGCCGCCGTCCGGTGGGGATCAACCGTGTCCTGGTAACCGGCGGCGGCTGCGCGATCTATCAGGGCATCCGTGGAGTCACTGCCTTCCCGGACGTGGCCATGGCTCTCGATTCCCTCGCTGATTGAACCCGAAGGATTCGTTGGGGAATGACCCTGGGTCAAGCGCGTTGCTTGGGGGTGTCAGGAGATCTGTACAGCCTGTACAGATTTTGGACGCTTTGAGCTCAGCCCCAGCAGGCGGCGGCGATCGGCCACGCTCACCGGGATGCTGGGGCCGCAGCAGGAGACCCATGTAGGACACGCACCTCCATCCCTGCAGCTCGGGGCGGGTGGGGTTGGAGAGCTTGACGGTGCCGCGAATCAAGCGCTACTGGGCCCTGAAGACCCAACCCACCGATCGCAGCAGCCAGTCATTGACGGCCAGCAAGCAGATAAGCATTGGGGTGGCTAAGCCAAGCTGGGCCGAGCTTGGCAATCCACATCAGGTTAGGAATGCAGCTCTACCCCCTGGGCAATCTGCACTGGCTTTGGCGGGGGGGGCTGAGCGGTGAGGTCACCCTGAAGCAGGAGCCCATTTGATGCGAAAGCTGAGGGCAGCCTGCCGCCAGGCGGCATCAAAGCTGCCTGGGCTGCCATGGGTGCAGGCAATCGGCCAAGTGCCGACGCGAAGGCCCAGGTCTTTGGCAGTGCGACAGAAATCGGCGTCATAGCAGTGAAAAGAAAAGCGGGGATCAAAGCGCAATCCCGTGCGCCGCAACGTTTCAAGGCGACAAGCTAGGAAGCAGCCATCCAGCAAGCCACAGCTGTGTGGCGTGGGGCCGTAGACGTCCGGCGCCAGGCGGTGCGGATCGAAGTGGTTGATCACACCGGCTTCACCCGAGGCGGCACAGCGCACAGGCCGGAGTGCGGCATCGAGGCTATGGGTGGCGGAGGGCTGGTCAGCCGCTGGGTTGATATTGCCCACCAGGCCCACCACATCGAAATGCTCAAAGGCTTCGCGTAGTCGCTCCTGTAAGAACCAATCGTGGAGGTAGACGTCGTCGTGCAGGAAAACGACGGAGCCCTCAGCCGGGAGCTCAGTGATGGCTCGGTTGTAAAATGAGGCAAGGCCCTCGGATTCCGGTCCGGCGTTCTCAGCCCGCAGAAACAGCTTGGGGCGCAGAGCAGGCGGAAACTGCTGCAGGCTGCGGCCAAGAAGGGTTGCACGGGAAAAGTAAGGAGCCCGCTCACGACTAGCCGCTACAAGATAGGTGGCAGCAGGCGGGAACTCCAAAGCCAATCAAGAAGTCTTAGAAAATATATCACCTGCTACCAAGGGGCCACAAAGAACTGCCCCGGAAGCAACCCGAAAGCCACGAGTTAGCGGTAGCGGCGCGAATGATGGCGCTGGCATAAGCCAAGGTGCTAATCGCTAGACGCGCGTTTATCATGCAACTTAGGAATTGCTCTAATCTGAGCATCATCGAGCAAAGCCAGGCTGCGCGATGACCCGCGACGGAGCCCAAGCCAGTGCCATAGTCGGTGGTAAGATTGGCTTCGCTTTCTCAGACAAAGGCATGGCAGTTCGCAACATGATCTTTAAAGGTCGCCAGTATGTGGTGGACGATCTACCCGAAGAAGCCAAACAATTGTTGGGCCTGCTTCAGGCCGCTGGCGACCAGATCACCCGCGGGCAAGCGAGTGTGGCGATTGCCGAAACGGCCCGGCAGGTATTGGGAGCCAAGCTCGATCAGCTCCTGCGGGACGTGCCTTCTAGCGAAGTCAGTGACGCCTAAGCATTGGGTGCACAGGCAGCGGTGCTGGCGGCTAGGGATCAGACAAGGCCATGGGCCACATCTTGAATCAGGGCATGGTGCCGCGCCAGGCAGTCGACGCGGTCGTAGTGGTTGAGCACGGTTTGGCGGGCAGCTTTGCGTAGCGGAGCGTAGGCCTCAGGATCGCGCAGCACTGCGTGCATCTGCTGGGCCAGGGCCTCGGTGTCGAAGTAATCCACCAGCAGCCCATTCTCCCCGTGGCGTATCACCTCACGCAGGGGTGCGGTATCGGAGCCCACCACCACACAGCCCGCCGCCATGCCCTCCAGCAACGACCAGGAGAGCACAAAGGGAATGGTGAAATACACATGACAGCGTGAGATCGCTAGCAGCCGCAGGAAGTCTGGATAGGCCAGCCGGCCGGGGAAATAGATGCGATCGAGGTTGATCTGGCCCTTGAGTTCGCTGAGGAGTTGATCCTTATGGGGCACCTCTGGCCGCGCTCCGTAGCCACCCTCGGGTGTACCAACGATAATCACATGGGCTTCGGGGTAGAGCTCCTGAAAGCGGGGCAGGGCCCGCATGAAGCGGTGGAAGCCGCGGGCCGGCTCAAGGGAGCGGCTCACAAAGGTGACAACTGGATCAGCAGCAGTGAGCTTCTGGCCCCGCACCTGCAGGAACAGATCCTTCTGGGGCTTGGCCTCACGGGTATCGATGCCATCGTGAATGATGCGAATGCGAGGCTGCAATTCAAGAGGATAGCTATTGCGCTGAAAGCGGGTGGGGGATACACCGACGGCAACCTGCTGCAGCGAAACAAGAATGCTGGCATTCTTGCTACGCAGCTTCTGCCTCGTCAACTCATCGGCTGAGCCATACTCTGCATCAAAGCCCAAGTCATAACCATCGGCATTATAATAATACTCGCAATAGCCGATTAGTTTGGCCTTGGGCCACACATCCAGCAAGAATAGATCCTCGCCCCAGCCGGTGTGGGCGCAGATCACATCGGGATAAAACCCCCCATCCCGCAGCGCCAGGGCAGCTGCTGCGCAACTGCGGGCACGGATCATTTTACTTTCAAAGTCAATCGCCAAGGGATCGGTATCGCGGCCACTAGAGCGATCGAAGGTGTAGCGGCGGTAGGGAAATTCTTTAGGGAAAGCGGATTCGGGCCGTTCATTGCCAAGGGCCAGCACCGTGTGCCCTTTGGCCTGGCAATAGGGCAGTAGATGCTTGTATTGCCCAGGAAAGTTTTGATGAACGAACAGGATGTTCATGCAGGCAAGGCTAAGACTGAAGCAAGCAAGTAAACAAGAAAAAAGCGGGGCCGAAGCCCCGCAAGACAGTTTAGATCCGAAAAGGGATCAGACCAGCTCAGCGCCGGTGAACAGGGCGTTGTCGAAGACACCCAGCTGACGCAGCTCGTTTGCTTGCACCGTGTAGGAGGCACCAACGTTGGTAGGGTTGTAGTCAGACTCGATGTAGGTGTACAGAGCCGTTTGAGTTTGGCCCTGTAAAACGATCAATGCTTCTCCCGGACCACCACCCCCGACAACTCCGACGCCGTTGATGGCTTCGGCGATGACATTAGGACTGTACAGTTGGGCATCCGTGACGCTGCGGGCAGGACCCGTCAGACTCAGCACGTTATTGGTGCCCAGCAGCAACGTGCTGTTATCAGCATTCAAACTCAGGGCACCACCGATGTCGGCAAACAACGCAGATGTGATCAAAATTTGATCATTGGCTTGGTCATAGCCCGTGATGAAGTCACCAACGCTGCCGAAAACATTGGTGGCCGCGATGCCGGCGGTGCCGCCATCGTTGCCGGTGTTGTATTGGACGGTTTCATCTGCACCATTAACGAGGTTGATGCTGTCGGAGCCGCCATTACCGGCAACGCTCACATTGTCGCTGGCGTCACCCGCGAAGTTGGTGAAGGTGTCGTTGCCAGCACCAAGATTGTAGGTTGAGGAAGTATTCAAGGCTGTAGTGAACACATCCAAGGCTTGGCCCTGAACGAAGGCTGTTCCATCTAGGATGAAACCGGCACCGTCATCATTTACATCTCCATCAAGATTGACTTGGAGACGCCCACCCGTAGGCAGGAGGGATGTAGCAAGAACCAGCGTCTGGTTGCTAGCACCAGGGGATACATTCAGAACCTCGATGTTTTGAACCTGGATTCCAGTGATCGTCGTAGTCGACGTAGTGACGCTATCAAGACCCAACGCCAAGGTATCGATGCCTATACCACCATCGATACGATCCAATACGGTGAAACCGCCTTGATCACTGGTGTGAGGGATCCCTTCAGACAAGGTAAAGGAAGAGCCAAGCACAATCAGGTCATTGTCAGCACCTGCAACAACGGAATCGTCACCGAGACCCACCAGCACGGTGTCGTTGCCAGCACCAGAGCTAACCGTATCGTTGGAATCAGTAATTAACTCCTCAGCACCAGCAGCAGTGTTGATCGAGTCGTTACCGCTGCCTGAGACAACGGAGTCATTGCCAAGGCCTGCTGAAACGGTGTTGGTGCCTTCGCCAGCATTAATAGTATCGTCGCCAATGTCTCCTTCAACAAAGTCATTGCCAAGGCCGGAATCGACAAAGTCAGCTCCAGCTCCGGCCTCTACTGTGTCTGCGCCTTCGCCGGTGACGATGGAATCATCAGCGATACTGCCCTCAACGCTGTCATTACCGAAGCCGGTCACGACGGTGCCTGCAGCATCAATATCCACGGAGTCGTTGCCGGCACCGGTATCGATGAACAGGGAACGCTCGATGCTGGTCAGTAAGTCGGCGCCTCCCGAGGTGAAAATCGAGGCGAGAGCCAACCCCCCCACAACGCCGATGCCGTTGAATTGAACGGCTTGGTTCACCGCTGCAGGGTTGAAGCGGAAAATCTCAATGTTACTAATGCTTGTCTTGTTGAGTTGCGTGGTCAGGCTTGCCCCAGAGTTGCTTACTGCGAAACGCAGATCCAGGGTGTCGTTACTAGTGAAGCCGTTAGCGTTATCGGCAGTTTGAACATCCGAGAGCTGGTAAGCGGTGAAGGTATCTGAGAAAGCGGTGCCCAGCAGGTTATCAGGATTGGGGGTGTAGAAGAGGGCAGTCTTGATTACAGGGGTACCACCAACCACAGAGACATTTAGATCTGCAGACTGCTCGATTATGATGCGGCTGGTGTCAAAAAAAGCACCCGTCAGATTGACGTTGAGTTGAGAGACAGCGCCAGCCAGAAGAGGCGTGGCGCGAATGATCAATGCGTCGTTACCATCACCCACCAGATTATTGAACTCGACCTCAGTCATGTTGCGGAAGTCGAAGGTGAAGGTCTGGGGACCGTTCACAGAAGACGCCAGCTCGATTACCTCAAGGCCGGTGACGAAGATGAGGTCGTCTTTTGTTACATCAGCAGAGTCAACAATCTGCATTACATCTGCAAATGTTTCATCTGCATCAGCAGCGGCTTCCTCATAGGCTAGCCGGGTTTGATCGCTGATCAGGCCATCACGGATGATGACCCGCTCGGTATTTGTATCAGCCTGGCCGGAGTAACGGATTGACAGGAGATCGCTCGATGTTCCTAAAACAACTGGACTGAGATAGCTCAGATCCAATGTCACATTGGCGGCTGCATCACCGCTGGTTAACACCGAGAAAATGTGAGTACCCGCCTCCTTATCGGCGGTGGCTACCAGCTGATCGCTGAGGGTGATTGAATAATCACCACTGCCCACGAGGTCAAACGCCTCAATACGGCTCACCCGCAGGGTTTCTGAAGTTTGAATGGTACCGCCGTTGTGCAGGCGCACCGTGTCGATGCCAGCACCACCATTGATCGAGTCTGCAACGGTGAGCGAATTGGTGTCAATTTCTAAGACGTCGTTGCCATCGCCCAGCAGAACTGTGTTTGCGAAAGTATCGCCCAAAAGTGTGCCGTTTATGATTTCACCAAGCCACACCCAGTCATTGCCGTTACCAGAATCGACCAGGTTTGCGCCGCTGCCAGCGAAGACTGAATCGGCACCACCGCCAGAGCGGATGGTGTCGCCGCCGTTACCAAGCACAGACCCTATTCCGATCTGTACGCCTTCATCGCCGACAATAAGATCATTGTCGTCGCCAGTGATGATTGAATCGTTGCCGAGGCCACCATCGACCGAGTTGAGGCCATTACCAGCGTTGATCACATCGTTACCAATGCCGGCAACAATTAAATCGTTACCAGCGCTGGCTATAACTGTGTCGTTGCCAGCAAAAGAATATACAGTGTTGTTGCCTGCCGCCACATCGATGCTGTCTTCGCCAGCGCCCGTTGTCACGGAGTCGTTGCCAGCTTTGGTGCGGACGTAGAAATCAGTTGGATTGTTCGGGGCCTGGCTAGCGAGAGTCAGTAAGTTGTCGCCTGTGGCCCCTAAGACGGTCACATCAGCGACGCTGTTGTTTACGACATCACCCAGAATCGATGTATAGCTCAGGCTGAGGTCCTGAGGAGCAACCGTGGTGCCCAGGAAAGAAGCATCAATCAGGCTGATGCGACGGTTTCCATTGGGGAGAAGGCCTAGATCCGTGGTGATATCCAGCGAGGCAAAGCCATCTATGAGCAGGGTACTCAAGTCGTCGCCCACGCTTAGCAGATCCACCACATTGGTGATGGCACCGTTGGAGGTCAGCTGCAGCGTTTCAAGATCGGCATCTTGGGCGAAGGGGCCTTGGGTGAAATCAAAGCCCACGGCCTCCCCAGTGCTGGCATCGATCGGGGTTTCTTCGAAAACTACGGATACAAAGTCATCGGCACCAAGCAGAGCAGCAACGTCAAAGTTATATATGAAGGTGCTGAAGCTATCGGTGATGTTAGTGGC
>NZ_JAGQCR010000084.1:0-11877 GCF_024346295.1 Cyanobium sp. BA20m-14 | reverse complement strand
CCTCGTCACTTTTTCTTGGTACAGCCTTTCCTGGGGCAGCTTGCTGGGCCTGGTGGGTTGCCTGTTGCCGCTCTCCCAACCGGCCGTCGCCCAGAGCCAGTCCCAGGCCCAGAACTGCCCATGCAGCTGCGCCCAGCCGAGCCTGGGGCTGATCGGGCCCGATGGCCTGTGTCAGTGTTCCTGCGCCTCAGTGCCGATTCCAGGCATCAGCGAGGAAACCCTGGCCGGGCCACCCAAGCCCCCCAAGGCAGGTGGCCCAGAGCCCACCTGGAACGTGGAACCGGGCTTTGATGACGGCTTTGGTGATGGCTTCGGTGATGGTTTCGGCGGGCCTTTTGGGGGTGGCTGGTGGTGAGTTCACCAGAGCTCCAGCAGGTGGGGCAGCATGCCCGCACTGCGAAAACCCTCGATCAGCTCAATGATCGCTGCAATCCAGATAAACCAGATGTCGCTGAGGATATGGCGCCTAAATAGGCGTGGATTGCTGCTCCAGCTGGCCGGCTCGCTGTAGAGCTCCAGCCGCGGCCAGAACCGCGGCACCCTTTGCCGGTATTGCCGGTAGGCATCGCCAAACAGCTCCTCGAGCCGGCGCTCTTCCCTGGCCATGATCCCCGGGTAATAGAGCCCGAAGATCGCCAGAAACAGCAGCGGGTAGGTGAGCGTTTCGGTGGTGAGTCCCACCCCCAGCAGGCCGATGCAGCTGAACACGTAGAGGGGATTGCGGCTGATCGAGTAGGGGCCTTCACTCACCAGCTGACCGTCCTTGCGGCCCGAGATGAAGAACGAGCTCCAGATCCTGCCTGCGGCTCCAACGGCAGCCAGGGCCAGACCGATGCTGAAGAGGAATATGGCAACGGGCTCCTGATGGAGCTCCCAGCGGCTCTCGGTCAGTGCCACCACCAGAAAGGCCAGCACCGCTATCAATCGCGACAGTCCGGTGCGCTGCTGCTCCCACCAGGTCTTACCTGAGGGTTGGGCTTCCGATCCCATGGCACATCCACGCCTCTCCCTGTTCTACTCTCTCTCTCTCCAGGCGCATAAGAGTTTGCGGAAAAACCACACGTCGAGTTCGTTTTCCCCAGGCAAAAGTTGATTTCTTGCTGATTTCATCTTTCAGCGCAGTTCCAAAGTGCTGGATGAGGCCCGGTTGGGCAGTTTTTGAGGCTTTTGGCCATGCAATTGGCCACACCTCTGGGCAAAGCGCTGCTCACGCTGCCTCCACCGCCGCGGGACGGAGCAGATTGCCGAGGTGGATCAGGTTTTAGGCGATCACGTGCAGACCGAACACTGCAGCGACCTTTTCGGTGCCGCGCAGTTTGAACTGACGCAGTCCACCCCACTGCTACTCCTGAGGAGAAGACTTCGTCTAGACCCAGGCAAACACCTTCTCGATGCCCCGGCGGGCATTGATCGACTTGGCATAGCCCTCGTGGCGGGTGGTGCGCCCGTCAAAGGCGGAGCCGCCTGCGCGAGCGGTGTTCTGGGCCACGTGGGGCGAGATGCCGATGCGACGCATCTCAGTGACAAAGCCCTTGGTGTCGTACCCCTTGTCGGCGCCAACAGTCTTCTGGTGGGCACTGCTTTGGTGACGTGGCAATCGACGATCAGGGCATGGCGGTTGTCCATGAGCACTTGGCCCCGATAACTCGGAAGAGCCGGGTGAGCCTTGGACTTGCGCGCCAGCAGTGCGTCTGGATCCGTCGTTGAGCGGTGGGTCTTGTTGCTGAGCTTGATGCCGCGGAAACTACCCTTGGCTCGTTTCTTGCGTTCCTTGGGAACCCAGAACCCTCACTTGGGCCTAATGGCGGCGGCGGTGGGTCCTGCTGACCGTCGGCCCGCTCAAGTGAGGCATAGGAGGTGGGCCGCTTCCTGGATTCGCTCAGAGCGGCTTTTGCTCGAGCAGCTCCACTACAACCTGCTATACCGCTGGTTTGCCGGCCTCAGCCCCGACGATGGGCGTCCCTCCTCCTGAACGCTTGCTATCGGGCTGAACGCTTGCTATCGGGTTTTGATCGCTGAAACAAGCTGCACTTGAGTCGATCTTGCTTTTTCAGGAGTCCCCAATTAAGGCATGGGCTTGCCATAATTCTCGAAAATGTTAAAATAGTAATCGAATATTGAGGACACTGTGTCTTTAAAGGCCCAGCGCGTGCTCGGACTTGATGCCATCCGTGCGATTTGCGCTTTCTTTGTTTTGGTTGGGCACACCAGCTCACCGCCTCCTCTCCTGGGGGGACTGGATGAATCCAACCTGATTGCAAAAGTTTTTGCTGGAATTTATAATAATTTATGGACCGGACCAGCCGCTGTCATTGTCTTTTTTGTTATTTCTGGGTTCTGCATTCACTATCCTTACTCGCGCTCTTTGAATATTTCTTCGCTTAAAGTCTATGTCGTGCGTCGCTACCTGAGAATAGGAATTCCGCTGATCTTTGCAATTGCCATATCCATCGCCCTCAATGTTAACCTTAGTCTGTTTAATGATAGCATTCTCTGGAGCTTGGTTGCTGAATTAGTTTACTATGGATTGTATCCTGCTTTGCTCGCTGGCCGTCGCAAACTCAATGGATGGACTCCTCTTATCTTTGGTTGTGTTGTCTTAGCTCTTGCTCTAGCATCATCTAACCCTACGGCAGTGAACTATCCGTCTTTTGGAAATCAGCTTAATTGGGTAATCGGTTTACCCTGCTGGCTGACTGGCTGTTGGTTGGCCGAAAGAGTCAGCAATAGTGAATTGCCTGTCGCTCCATCATCAAGGTCCATTTGGATTTGGCGCATGTCAATCTGGGGCTTGGCCACAGCATGCTCAATTCTACGTTTTCATTCTCCAATTGGATACCCTTGGACCTTAAATCTTTTTTCCGTTGCTGTGGTTTTCTGGCTCGCGCAAGAAATTTCCCGTTGCATGAGTGCTCCTTCCCCCGGCTGGTTAGAATGGGGCGGGAAATGGAGCTATTCTATATATCTGATCCATTTGCTGGCCTTTCCAGTTTATTCCAGCTTAAATCTTCCAAACTTCGGATTCTTTTTCAACTGGACATTTGAAGTATTCTTTGCGCTACTTTGTAGTTATATTTTTTATCTTATAATTGAATATCCGAGTCACCTAACTGCGCGAGCGGCGGGAGCTCTCGTTTCGAAGGAAATGCGGCTTCCAACTAATTTTATAAGGCTGAAATAATTATGAAATTTTTTCTGTATTTAATCGGGCGCAATTGCGTCGCGGCCAAGTTGATGCGATCTGGTTAACGTCTTACTAGTTTGTTGAAAACCTGCGCGCAATCAGGTGGAAAGCGTGAGATTTTGAGACTGCCGTGATTCTGCTACTTGAAGCGCAGGTCAAAAACCCCGAGAAGTTTAATTCTCTTGCCTATCCTGCTCTTGCTTCGGGCAATCGGATGTCCAGACGGTTTTTCAGCAAATTCATTAAGTTGCAGCAGACCGAGGAATCCGACGGCGGAAGCCTGAGCTCGATCCCCAGCACCTCGGTGAGCACAGCGTGGTGGCGGATTACAGACAAGTTTCAGCACCAGATCCTGCCTGCGGCGCCGACGGCAGCCAGGGCCAGGGCGATGCTGAAGGAAAATATGGCAACGGGCTCCTGATGGAGCTCCCAGCGGCTCTCGGTCAGTGCCACCACCAGAATGGCCAGCACCGCTATCAATCGCGACAGTCCGGTGCGCTGCTGCTCCCACCAGGTCATACCTGCGGGTTGGGCTTCCGATCCCATGGCACATCCACGCCTCTCCCGTTCCTACTCCCCCCCTTGAGAGCCCCTGGGGCCCCTGGCCAGCCCCGATACGCTGGCCTTGCTGCTCTGCTGACGCCTGGGGCCATGGGTTTTTTCGAAGTGTTCTGGCACGGCGAAGCCATCGGCGATGGCAGCGATCTCGATGAAGCCCTCACCGCCTATCTTGCCGTCCAGCCGGAGGAGGGCAGCTGGGCCGCTGCCTGTGCTGCCGCCCAAGCCCAGCCCTGCGTGCGGCGTTACGCCTCCTTTGAGGCCTATCTCGACAATGCCGACGAACTGGAAACCATTCCGGTGACGGCAGCCATGATCGAGGCGGCGCTGTTGCCGATTATTTAGCTGATTACGTAATTTCCGAGCCTGGTCGCTCAGGCATGGACCACCGGGATGGCCTCCAGCCGCGTGGTGGCAGCCCCCGACAGCTGTGAACGCCGCATTTGCCAGGGGGTGTGCAGGCCGGCAGCGGCCCACTGGATCGTGCCGCTGCCGTAGTGGCGGTTGAGGCGGTCGATGGTGGCCATCAGGGCCGTACGCCGCCGCTGCTGCTCTGGCGGCAACGGCACCAGCAGGTGGTGTTGCAGGGTCGCTTCATCCTGCAGCTCCTGCATCAGCACGCCGGCCTTCTGCAGTGGTTTATGGGGCCGGAACAGCTGCTGCACCAGGGGCAGGGCCGCCTGCAGCAGCACGGCCGTGTCGTTGCTGGCAACCGGCAGGATCACGGTGGCGCCGTTGCTGTAGAAACTGGTGCCGTTGAAGGGGCTGCTGCGCACGAACACCGTGACGGCCCCCGCCCGTTGCCGCTGGCGTCGCAACTTCTCCGCCGCCCGGCTCAAGTAGGTGGCGATCGCCTCCTTCAGCTGCGCCTGGCTGGTGATCGGCTGGCTGAAGCTGCGGCTCACGCAGGTTTCCCGCTTGGCGGGCGGCACCAGCTCCAGGGGCAAACAGGCGTGGCCGCGCAACTCCTGCTGCAGGCGCACACCCACCACGCCGCAGCGGCGCCGCAGTTCGCCGCTGGGCATGTCGCGCAGGGCGCGGGCATGGCTGATACCCCGCAGCCGGCACCAGCGGGAGAGCTGGCGGCCGATGCCCCACACGTCTTCGATGGCGATCGCTTCGAGCTGGCGATCTGGATCGGCGCTGCTGCTGAAGTCGAAGACGCCCCCTTCCGCTGGGCTGGTTTTGGCGATTTTGTTGGCCAGCTTGGCCAGCACCTTGGTGGGGGCGATGCCCACTGCCACCGGCAGCCCCAGCCGGCGTTGCACGTCGCGGCGCAGCTGGCGGCCCCAGTCGCCCAGGTCACCGCTGCCCGCCGGCCGCTTTAAGCGGCCGAAGGCCTCATCGATTGAATAGATCTCCAGCACCTCCACCCACTCCTCCAGCACGGCCATTAGCCGCTGGCTCAGGTCGGCATAGAGGGCGTAATTGGAGCTGCGAACCACCACGCCCTGGCGTTCCAGTTCCCGCCGCACCTGGAAGTAGGGCTGGCCCATGCGAATCCCCAGGGCCCGGGCTTCGGCGCTGCGCGACACGACGCAGCCGTCGTTGTTGGAGAGCACCACCAGGGGCCGGCCGAGCACGGCCGGATCCAGCAACGCTTCGCAGGAGGCGTAGAAGTTGTTGCCGTCGATCAGCACGATGGCGTCACGCCCCATGGGTGCGGATCACGTGCAGGGCCACCCCCCAAATCTGCGGGCGGCCAGAGGGGGCCAGCTCCAGGGGCGGATAGGCGGGATGGGCGGCCTCCAGGCGCAGCCGGCCCCGGTGCCGCACCAGCAGCTTAAGGGTGAAGCCTCCCTCAAGCCAGGCCACCACCACCTGGCCCGCCCGGACCTCTAGGCCCCGATCCACGATCAGCAGGTCGCCGTGGCTGATGCCGGCCCCCTGCATCGACTCGCCACTCACCCGCAGCAAGACCGTGCTGGCGGGACAGCGGATCAGCTGGGTAGCGAGAGTGGTGGAGGAGAGATTGGTGGAGGGGAGACTGGTGGCAGGGCTGTCGGGGGCCAAGGGGGCGCCGCAAACCCGATCAGCTTAGTTCATGCGTACCAGCTTCTCGCTGCCGGCGGCTGCGAAGGGCGATACTGACCTGCTGGCCCCAGCCTGATGGCTTGATCCGCAGTGCTTCCGTCCGCCGTTGCAGCTTGGATCGCCGGATCAGGCTCGCTGCTGGTGTTATTTCTGCTGCTGCACCTGGCCGGGCTAAGCCTGGCCCTGCTGCAGCCGCCGGCGTTTGAGGCCTATGCCATCGCCCTGCACCAAAGCCCCTGGTTGCTCCCGGCAGAAGGGCTGCTCAGCGCGGCCCTGCTGGGCCACCTGGGGCTGACCGCCTGGAAGCTGGTGGCCAATCGCCATGCGGGCAATCGATCGGTGCTGGTCTCGCGGCGAGCCGATCGCTGGGGGGCCTGGGCGGCCCGCAGCCTGCCCCTCAGCGCCGGAATTCTGCTTCTGTTCCTGGCGGTGCACCTGGTCCAGTTGCGCTGGCCCCGGCCCCCGGCTGGGCTGGAGCTGGCCCGACTGCTCGAGCTGCTCGGCCAGCCCTGGTGGGCCCTTCTCTATGGGGCAGCAGGCCTGGCGGCGGGCCTGCACCTGCTGCATGGAGCGGAGGCGGCCCATCGCAGCCTGGGCCTGCTGAATCCGGGCAATGGCCGGGCCATCCGCACGGCTGGGCGGGCGGTGGCGCTGCTGCTGGGCAGCGGCTTTCTGCTGGTGGCGCTGCTGCTGAACGGGCGGGCCGTGGGGTGGCTGGCATGAGCGGCCTGCCCGATCCGCGCCTGCCCACCGGGCCCCTGGCCACGGCCTGGCGCCGCAGCCGCGATGGGCTGCCCCTGATCAGCCCGCTGCGCAAGCGCCAGCTGCGGATCGTGGTGGTGGGCAGCGGCCTGGCCGGATCGGCCGCGGCGGCCAGCCTGGCGGAGCAGGGCTACCAGGTGCAGCTGGTCACCTTCCACGACAGCCCGCGGCGGGCCCATTCGGTGGCCGCCCAGGGGGGTATCAATGCCGCCAAGAACTACGCCAACGACGGTGACAGCGTCGAGCGCCTGTTTGCCGACACGCTCAAGGGGGGAGACTTTCGGGCCCGGGAGGCCGGTTGCTACCGCCTGGCCGAAATCAGTGGCGCGATCATCGACCAGTGCGTTGCCCAGGGGGTGCCCTTTGCCCGGGAATATGGCGGCACCCTGGCCAACCGCAACTTCGGCGGCTCCCTGGTGAGCCGCACCTTCTACGCCCGCGGCCAGACCGGTCAGCAGCTGCTCTATGGCGCCTACCAGGCCCTGATGCGCCAGGTGGCGGCGGGTCGGGTGGAGTTGCTCACCCGGCGCGAGATGTTGGAGCTGGTGACCCAAGCCGGGGTGGCCCGCGGGGTGGTGTGCCGCAACCTGCTCAGCGGCGAGCTCGAGACCTACACCGCCAATGCCGTGGTGCTGGCCAGTGGGGGCTACACCAACGTCTACTACCTCTCCACCAACGCCCTCAAATCGAACGCGAGTGCGATCTGGCGGGCCCACCTGGAGGGGGCGTTGTTTGCCAACCCCTGTTTCACCCAGATCCATCCCACCTGCATTCCCAGCGGGGATGCCTACCAGAGCAAGCTCACCTTGATGAGCGAGAGCCTGCGCAACGACGGCCGGGTCTGGTTACCGCTCAAAGCTGGCGACCGCCGCCCGCCGGATCAGATTCCGGAAGCCGAGCGCGATTATTTTCTCGAGCGCCAATATCCCAGCTACGGCAACATGGTGCCTAGGGATGTGGCCTCCAGGCGGGCCCGGGAGCTCTGCAATGGGGGCCATGGGGTGGGGCCGGGCGGCCGCTCGGTCTACCTTGATTTCCATGACGCCATTGCCAACCAGGGCTCCGAAATCATTGAAGCCCGCTACGGCAATTTGTTTGAGATGTATCAGCGGATCACCGGGGATGATCCAATGGCCGCACCGATGCGCATCTATCCCGCCCCGCACTACACCATGGGCGGTCTGTGGGTGGACTACCACCTGATGAGTTCAATTCCGGGCCTGTTTGTGCTCGGTGAGGCCAACTTCTCCGAGCATGGGGCAAACCGACTCGGTGCCAGTGCCCTGATGCAGGGCCTGGCCGATGGATATTTCATCGCTCCAGCCACCGTGACAGCCTGGCTGGCCGAGCAGGGGGCCACGGCGATTGGCCCAGATGATCCCGCTGTCCGGGAGGCCTGTCTGGAAGCGGGCCAGCGGGCCCAAGGGCGGATCGACGCCCTGCTGGCGGTGGCCGGCACCAGGCCGGTGGACAGCTTCCATCGGGCCCTGGGCCAGCTGATGCTGGAGCACTGCGGCATCAGTCGCAGTGCCGCGGGATTGGGGGCCGGCCTGGCAGCGGTGGCCGAGTTGGAAGCCCAGTTCCAGCGCGACCTGCGGGTGCCAGGCGGCGCCCATGAGCCCAATGGGGAGCTGGAGAAGGCCCTGCGGCTGAGTGATTTCTTCGGCCTGGCCCAGCTGATGCTGCGCGATGCCTTAGCCCGGGAGGAATCCTGCGGGGCCCATTTCCGCGAGGAGCACCAGAGCTCCGGGGGCGAAGCCGTCCGCGACGATCAACACTTCGCCCACATCGCAGCGTGGGAACACCGGCCGGGCGCCGATCCGATCCGGCATCAGGAACCCCTGAGCTTCAGCCTGCTCCAGCCGAGCACCCGCAACTACCAATGAGTGGTCTGATTTCCCTCACCCTGCGGATCTGGCGCCAGCGCAGCCCCGACTCGCCTGGTGCCTACGCCAACTACAGGCTGGAGCAGGTTTCAGCCGATCTCTCCCTGCTCGAGGCGCTGGATCTGCTCAATGAACAGCTGATCAGCGCCGGGGAGAGGCCGGTGGGCTTTGAGCACGACTGCCGCGAAGGGATCTGCGGCAGCTGTGGCTTTCTGGTCAACGGTCAGGCCCACGGCCCCCAGGCGGCCACCACGGTGTGCCAGCTGTATCTGCGCCGCTTCAACGATGGCGACACCCTGGTGCTCGCGCCCTGGCAGGCGAAGGCCTTTCCCCCGATTCAGGATCTGGTCGTGGATCGCAGTGCCCTTGATCGCCTGATCGAAGCGGGGGGCTTCTGCTCGGTGAACACCGGCAATGCCCCGGATGCCAATGCCATTTTGGTCGGCCGCGACCAGGCGGCTTCAGCCTTTGAAACCGCCACCTGCATCGGCTGCGGCGCCTGCGTGGCCAGTTGCCGCAACGCCTCGGCCAATTTGTTTGTAGCCGCCAAGCTCGCCCATCTTGCCCAGCTGCCCCAGGGCCAGCCCGAGCGGGCCGCCAGGGCAGAAGCGATGCAGCAGCAGATGGGGCGCGAAGGCTTCGGCAGCTGCAGCAACCAGCTTGAGTGTGAGGCGGTGTGCCCCAAGCAGATTTCCGCCGATTGGATCAGCTGGATGCACGGCGAGCGGCGGCGGGCTGCTGGAAGCGGCGGATGAACTGGGCCAGGGGCATGGGCCCACAGCGCCGCTGCCAGCCCAGCCCTTCCGGATAGCGCCGCCAGCAGGAGATGCGGCTGCCGCGCCGGTCTAGGCAGAGCAGGTAGCGATAGCTGGCGGCAGGGGCATCGCGGCTGGCCAGGGGCCCCAGGGGCTCGAATACAGCCTGGAGGTCGTGCCAGCTCTTGGGCGGCCGGCCGCTGGCCCGCAGCGGTGAGCCCAGCAGGCTGGCCAGGTGCTGGGGGAAACCCCCATCGGGGAGCCACCAGTTGCCCTGGCGGCTGTGCTGGGTATCGAGCAGGGAGATCAGGGCGCTGCAGGCCATGGGCAGGGAAGGGGTTGGCCCTTCTCCAGTGCCCGGCCTGTCTCAGTAGGTGGTCTCCATCTGCCTCAGGCGGGTCTCCATCCGTCTCAGACGGTGGCCTCCATGTGGCGCATCAGGTCGAGACACTTGCAGCTGTAGGCCCACTCGTTGTCGTACCAGGCCACCAGCTTCACGAAGGTGTCGCTCAGGGCGATACCCGCATGGGCATCAAATACAGAGGTGCAGCTTTCGCCAACGAAATCAGTGCTCACCAGCTGGTCTTCGGTGTAGCCCAGGATGCCGGCCATGGCACCCACGGAGGCGGCCTTCATGGCGGCCTTGATCTGGTCATAGCTGGCCGGTGTGGCCAGATTCACGGTCAGGTCCACCACCGATACATCCGGAGTGGGCACCCGGAAGGCCATGCCGGTGAGCTTGCCGTTGAGCTCGGGAATCACCCGGCCCACGGCCCTGGCCGCACCGGTGGAACTGGGGATGATGTTCTGGGCTGCGCCGCGGCCGCCGCGCCAGTCCTTCACCGAAGGGCTATCGACGGTTTTCTGGGTGGCAGTGGTGGCGTGCACCGTGGTCATCAAGCCACTGACGATGCCGAAGTTGTCATGCACCACCTTGGCCATCGGCGCCAGGCAGTTGGTGGTGCAGCTGGCGTTGGAAACCACGTCTTGGCCGGCATAGCTACTGTGATTGACGCCCATCACAAACATCGGCGTGTCGTCCTGGGAGGGGGCACTCATCACCACCCGCCTGGCACCGGCGTTGATGTGGGCGCGGGCGGAGGCGTCGGTGAGGAAGAAGCCGGTGCTCTCCAGCACGTAGTTGGCCCCGACATCGCCCCAGTTGAGGTTGTTGGGGTCCCTTTCGGCACTGATCCGGATAGGGCGGCCATTGACCACCAACTGGTCGTTCTCCACCCGCACATCCCCTTGGAAGCGGCCGTGGCTGGAGTCGTAGCGGAGCATGTAGGCCAGGTAGTCGCGATCAATCAGGTCGTTGATACCCACCACTTCCACATCCGCCAGCGTGACCGCCCGGCGGAAGGCGAGCCGGCCGATGCGGCCGAAACCATTGATGCCGATGCGGATAGTCATCGCGGTGCTCCTGAAATCCTGGGGCGAATGGTTGCCCGTCACCTTACGGGGCCCGTCAGCCCAGGGCCTGCTTCATGGCCGCCAGGCCAAACACCAGAAACAGGCCGCCACTGAGCCGGTAGAGCAGCCGCTCATCAACCCGCTGGCCAATCCACTTGCCGGCCCCCACCGCCAGCCAGGTCACCAGGGCATGGCCCAGCAGGGTGCCGGCTAGCAGCCCGGCAAAGCTGAACACCTGGGCCGGTGCGGTGGCCATGAAGATCGTTGTGAACTGGGTGCGGTCACCCAGCTCGGCCACAAACACCAGCACAAAGGCTTCCCAAATCACCGCCCAGGCGGTGACGCCCACCCCGCCGGTTTCGGCCGCGTTGATCGCCTCCTCCGCCTGCTCCGCTTCGGCGCTGGCCGCATTCGCCGCCATGGCCTGGGCATCGATCAGCAGCTTGAGGCCGAAGCCCAGAAACAGGGCGGCCGCCAGCCAGGGCACCACGCTCTGGGGTAGCAATTCCCGCAGGCCGTAGCCCAGCGCCAGGGAGATCAGGGTGACGGCTGTCAGGGCGGCGAAGGCCCCCACAAACACCCAGCGGGCCCGGTGGCGCACCGCCAGGATCAGCGCCATGAAGAAGGTCTTGTCCCCCAGCTCTGCCAGGGAGATGGCGGCGAGGCTGGAGCCGAAGGCCGCCAGGCCGGGATCTGCGCTGAGGGGGTTAGCCATGCACCACAACTAACCCAGCGCCCAAGCGGAAAGCATGTATGAGGCAAACCGACAGATATGTTGATCGACTAAAAATTAGCGTGATAACACCAATCTCTGCTGTCATCCTTTAGCTTTTCTATGAAAGTCAAGTTTGGCAAAAGAGGTAGATTTGTGAGCAGATCTGAGGCAAAAATTCGATCGGCTTTTGGCAGACTGGAAACCAATTTCGAGAGGTTTTTCTTTAAGAATCCTAAATATAGGCTTTTTGGGGCTTCAGGATTATCAATTAGTGTAGAAATTTGATACTCCCGATTTGTCAATATATAGCTTAAAACTTTTCGCAATGAAGGCATCCATAGATCATGAAAGCCAATCACGCCTCCTGGAGCCAACTTCTTGTCAACCAACACAAACTCAAGTAGCGTTAGGTCAAAAATATGAGAAGCATCAATGAATGCAAATTGGATCTCAGGCAAGCCTGGAATAACATTTTCAGCGAATGTTTCGTGAAATTGAAAGTAGGATTCCAAGCCGGCCCTTCGAACCATTTCCAATCCGGCGTTACCAAATTGTGACTGGAATGGATCT
>NZ_JAGQCR010000083.1:0-11917 GCF_024346295.1 Cyanobium sp. BA20m-14 | reverse complement strand
AGCCTGGCTAGAAAGTCAGGGACTTGGGCTCAACCGGGCGCCGGGTCAGATAGCCGTAGACCGCAGTCTCTGTATCGACTGCGGCCTCTGCTCGAGCGTTTGCCCCAGCGGTGCCCTCAGCTTGACCCAGCCGGCTTGGCAGCTGCAATTCGATGCGCAACGCTGCTTGGTGTGCGAACAGTGCATTCCGAGTTGCCCTCTGGATGCGATTTCCCTGGTGCTGGCTCCCCCGTGATGGCGATGTTGCGTCTGCTGTTGCTGCCCTTGCGGGCGCCGATGCTGCTGGTGCTGGTAGTGATATCCGTTTACGAGGGCTTGCAGTGGAGCCAGCCGCTCGAGGGTGCGGCAGCGTCGGGGATGGGGCAGTTATCCAGCTTGTTCTGGTCGCTTGACTGTCTCCACGCCTTGCTGGTGGTGGTGGTGTGCACCATGCCCGACCTGCTGCTGCAGCGGATTTCCAATTTGATGGCCGCCAGTCGGGTGATGAGCCTGGTGATCAGCCTGTTGATCGTCACGGTGGGTGGCCTCTATCTGCTCCACCTCAAAGTGCTCACGAATGTGCTGATCCTGGGCACCACTGTGTTGTTGGCACGCCTCGATCTAGCTCGGATTCGGGTGGCACCCCCGCCGGTGCTCCTGGCAGGGGTGCTGGGTGTGCTCGTGTTGTCAGGGGCATGGGTAGGCCGCTGGCTGGCAAGCGGTGGCTAGCAGCTAGCCAGCGGCCTCTCTTGGAAGTTCCAAAAGTTGCCGAGCACTTTTTTGACGTACAGCCGGGTTTCCGGGTAGGGGATGGCCTCTATCCATAGCTCCGGTTCTTGTTGCAGTTGGGGTGTCACCCAGCCAGAGGTGGCACCGGGGCCGGCGTTGTAGCTGGCAGCCATAAGCACGGGGTTGCCCTGCCACTGGCCCAGCAGTTGCTTTAGGTAAAGCGCGCCTAACTGGGCATTGCGGGCTGGGTCGGTGAGGTCATCGGCTGCCAGGGGCGTGCCGGCTAGTTCGGCGGCGGTGGCCGGCATCAGTTGCAGCAAGCCGACGGCACCGGCGCCGGAGCTCACCCCCGGGCTGAAGCGCGATTCCTGTTTGGCTACGGCTGCCAGCAGGGCTGCCGGCACCCCGGCGGTTGCGCCAGCCTCCTTGAGCTCTGCCACGAAGCTGGCGGTTTGCAGGTCGAGCTCAAGCTGTTGGGCCAGGGCGCAGTTTGCATTCACCGGTAGGCGCAGGCTGGCTTGCTCGAGTTGGCCGAGTCCTATCCAGTGGTCTCCCACGGCCCGGCGTAGCCGGCCTTCCGTAATCAGCTCCTGGGGACTAGTGGGGGGGGAACTCCGCTCCGTGCGCCAGTGCTCCCAGGCTTCCAGGGGTTGGCCCAGGCGCCAGAGCCGGTCGATCTGCCAGTCGCCGCTGCCCAGGGGGTGCCATTGGGGTTGCACAAGGGCCGGGCTGCTGCGGGGATCGAGGTTGAGATCGCCGCGGCCTAGGCGCACCGCCGCCCGCCAGCCGTAGTAGCCGCCGGGATGCTGTTTGGTCAGATCAGTCCAGGTGCGTTGTGCTTTGGCGGTGGCGCCTTGCTGCTTCTGGCTGAAACCCAGCCAGAAGCGCTGGCGTCCCACCAGCCCCACCGGCAATTCGCGACCGATCGGCGCACTCAGCAGCGTTGTGGCCGTTGCCCATTGGCGCTTGAGCAGGGCCTGACGGGCTTGCTGCCACTGCAGTTCCCAGCTGGCTGGATCTTTGGGCCAGCGCTGCAGCACCGCCAGCGTCGCGCCGATGTCGCCACTCTCCATTGCCCGCCGCGCCTGCACCGGGGCCGTGGCTTGCAGGGCAGAGGGCAGCCCCTTCAAGGCCTGGAGAGCCCTGGGCCCGGGCTGTTCGCTGAGCAGGGCTGCGGCCTCGCTGGCCTGGCTGGAGCGCGGCGCGGATTTGGCCAGTTGCAGCAGCAGACTTTCGGCCTGGGCCTGCTGCTGGCTGCCGCCACCGAGTAGGGCCCGGCTGAGGGCTAGCTGGGTTGCTGGGCTCGGCGGACTGCCCTTGAGGCAGCTCAGGGCAGCGGCCGAGTCGCCTAGCTGGGCCAGGCCCCTGGCCAATTGGTCCCGCTGGCTAGGGGTAGCTGCTGCCGTCTTGCTCTGGCAGGCCTGGCGCAAGCGTGGCCCCGCACCGGGCCAGCGCACACCGTGACGGGCCAGGTGCAGGGCTGCCTGGAGGCGATCTGCGTCGCTCGGGCCCGCCTCCACGGCGGCCGCGAGGGCCGCGGGATGGGCGGCGAAGCGGCTGCGTAGTTTCTGCCGCAGCTGGGGCTGCTGCCGGCCCAGGGCATAAAGCCCATCGGCTGAGGCGGGCGTGTGGGGGAAGCGCCTCACAAGCTGCTGCCAGCGTTGCTGGGCGGCTTTCTGATCACCCAGGGCTTCGGCGGCCAGGGCATCGCGTTTGAGCACCAGGGCGGCTAGCTCATCGCCACCCCAGCCCTGGCCGCGCAGCAACCGGCGCTCGCCGGCTAGGTCGCCTTTTGCCTGGCGCGGCAGCAGCAGCAAGCTGGCCTCCCGCCGCCGTTCCGGATCGGGCGAGAACCGCCGCAGGCGCTCCAGGGTTGGGGTGGGTGTGCTGGGGTCTGGCGCGGGAATCAGGGGCAGCAGTGCCCTGCCGCCCACCAAGGCGGCGCCGCTGCCCAAGCAGGTGAGGGCCAGCAGCAGGGGGAGGCGAGCCAAGGGCAATAGCGGCGCAGCTTCGGCATTCTGGGGAGGTGTGAATCCCACTTAGCTGGTGCGCCTGCCCTCCCTACCCCCCTATCTCTCAACCTTGCCTGGGGCTGAGCAGCGGTTGCGGGCTCTGCGGGTGCTGGCGGTATCGGGCCTGGTGCTGCTGCTGCGCCCTTTTTGGCCATTGAGCTGGCTGCCCGGCTGGGTGGTTGGTGCGCTGCTGCTCTGGACGATTGGCGAACTGGTGCTCTGGATCTGGTGGCCCCGCCGCTGGCGCTGAATGGGCTCAGGCCCCTACCTGGCCCAGGCCAGCCATGGTGAGCGCTTTGCAGCAGCCCACGTAACCTGGACATCACTGAGGCATCTGCTGCTGCCCATGGCCGACCTGGCTCCCCATCCCGTTGGCCTGCCCCTGCGGGGTGGTGTGGCCGGTTTCGGGACCGATGGCATCCGTGGCCGGGTGGGAACCCAGGTGAGCCCGGCTTTGGCTTTGCAGGTTGGCTTCTGGTGCGGCCAGGTGTTGCCCCAAGGGGCGCCGGTGCTCATCGGCATGGACTCCCGTAGCAGTGGCCCGATGCTGGTGGCGGCGCTCACCGCCGGACTCACGGCTGCAGGTAGGGAGGTATGGACCCTGGGGCTATGCCCTACGCCAGCGATTCCTGGCGCCATTCGCCGTCTTGGCGCGGCTGGAGGTCTGATGGTGTCCGCCAGCCACAACCCCCCTGAAGACAACGGCATCAAGGTGTTTGGGGCCTCCGGCGCCAAGCTGAGCCGCGGCCAGCAGCAGGCGATCGAGGCTGGGCTGCAGGGGGTGGGGGCTGGACCGGCAATAGGTGCTTCCGGCGGCTTCTTGGGCACAGGAGTTGTGCACGACCGCCCCGATTTACTGGCCGACTACCAGCGGTCCTTGGTGGCGAGCGTGATGGGTCGGCGCTTAGAAGGTTGCAAGATTGTGCTGGACCTCTGTTGGGGCTCGGCTTCTGCCTGTGGAGAGGCGGTGTTTCGGGCCTTAGGCGCGGAACTCACCGTGTTGCACGGCAAGCCGGATGGGGCGCGCATCAACGTGGACTGCGGCAGCACCCACCTTGAGCCGCTCAGGCGCGCGGTGCTCGAGAGCGGAGCCAGCATGGGTTTTGGCTTCGATGGCGATGCAGATCGGATGCTGGCGGTCGATGGCCGGGGCCGGGTGGTGGATGGTGACCAGATCCTTTATCTCTGGGGATCGTCCCTGCTTGATGCGGGCCAGTTGCCGGCCAATCGCATCGTTGCCACGGTGATGTCAAACCTCGGTTTTGAGCGTGCCTGGCAGGCCAAGGGAGGGGTGCTTGAGCGCACCACCGTTGGTGATCAATACGTTCACCAGGCGATGGAGCAGATGGGCGCTGGCCTCGGTGGCGAGCAGTCGGGCCATATTTTGTCGGCCCGCCATGGCATGAGTGGCGATGGACTGCTCACCGCTTTGCAGGTGGCCACGCTGTTGCACCGCAGTGGCCAATCACTGGCCGACTGGATGGATAGCAGTTTCAAGCCCTACCCCCAGACCCTGGTGAATGTGACGGTGCCAGACCGGCAACGGCGCCAGCAGTGGCAAGCCTGCGAGCCGCTGCGGCTCGCCGTGGAGCAGGCGGAGATTGCGATGGAGGGACAGGGCCGGGTGCTGGTGCGCGCCAGTGGCACCGAACCACTCCTGCGGGTGATGGTGGAGGCCGCCGATCAGCAGCTGGTGGACCACTGGTCAAGCCAGCTGGCTGCTGCAGCGGAGCAGCACCTCAACGCGGCCTAGCTTCCAGGCATTCCCGAGCCAGGCTCAGGGCTCCGCTGCAGGCATCTGCGGCGGGGATCTGCAGTTGAGCGCCTGGGCAGCACTCCTCAAGGCAGGCCTCCAGCCGGCAGCGCAGCAAGGCAAGGTGCTCCAGCGCCCCGCCCATGGGCCACACTCGCGGGGCACTTAGCTGCAGCCTTGTGCAGATGGTGGCTGCCATTAATGCCAGGGCCTGGGCGGAGCGCTCCATAACGGCGGCGGCGCCAGCATCACCCTCGCTAGCGGCGACTGCCACCAGCGGTGCCAGGCGGGCAAAGCCCGCGGCCCCGAAGCCAGGCTCCACAACCAAAGCTTTGATGGCCTGAGCGGCCTGGGGGTCGCCTGTGCTCACATTCAGTCCTGCCCAGATCCGGGCTCGCAGGGGCGAATCGGGCTGCCGTCCATCCGCCATCGCCAAGCTGAGGGCTAGGCCATCCCTGCCGATGTCCGTGGCCGAGCCAGCCCCATCTAGCAGCCAGCCCCAGCCGGAGCAGCGGTGTTCCTGGCCTGCCGGATTGCGCCCAACGGCGATGGTGCCAGTGCCGCTGATCACAACGATGCCGCCCTGGTGGTAGTTGCCCATGGCTCCGCGCAGGGCAGTGCGCTCATCTCCCGTGACTACTACGCGCTCCAGGGGTAGTTGCAGGGCCGCGGCCGCCAGCTGACAGCCCAGCTCCTGGACGGAGCTGCCCACTTCGATGCCACTGGCGCCAATGCCGGCGGCTAGCAGGGGCGTGCCGGTGTGCGGCAGGTGCAGGCGGGCCTGCGCCAGGCTGACTTGAAGGGCCTGGCGGAAGCGGGCGGGGCCGTCGGCTGCGGCCAGATGGCACACCCCAGGCCCCTGGCCTTCACCCAGCATTTCGCCACTGCAGGCATCGCTTAGGCGACAGCTGGTGTGGGTTTGGCCGGCGTCGAAGCCGGCAATCAGGCTTGGCTCAGCCACGACCTTCGGCGCGGCTAGCTCCGGCCGCCAGGGTGGCGATGCAAAACCAGCCGCTCAGTTGCACCTCCGGCCGGAAAAAGATCGTGTCGGTTAGTCCCTGCACCGTGAGCCCAGCAATTACGGCGATCGCCGCCAGGGCCGGCAGGCTGAAGCAGCTATCACTGCGCCAGAGGCTGGTGGCGCTGCGCAGGCTGGCCAGCAGCAGGCCGATCCCGGCCAGCAGGCCAGGAATGCCGGCTTCTACTGCCAGCTCCAGGGGGATGGAGTAAGCGCTGAGCGCGTTGAACTTGGGTTGCTGAAACAGTGGATAGATCTGGTTAAAAGCGTCGTTGCCGGGGCCGATGCCAAGCCACGGGCGGGCCTGGACCATATCCAGGGCTGCAAGCCAGACGTTGATGCGGAAGTTGTTGGAGCTGTCTTGCCGGCCGGCCACCAGGCTCATCACCCGCACCCGCAGCGGCTCCACCTGGGTAACCAGCACCACGAGCAGGGCAGCGCCGCCTAGCAGCAGCAGCAGGGGAAACAGGCGCCGCCAGAGCAAGGGCCAGGCCCGGGTGGCGCGCACGGCCAGCAGCAGCAAGATCACGGCCGCCTCGGCCACCAAACCCATCCAGGCGCCGCGGCTGAAGGTGAGCACTAGGGCGGCGACGCCCAGCACCAGGGCAGTGAGGGCAAAGAGCTTGCGGGCTCGGCCCGGCCAGCGCAGCAGGGCCACGAGGGCTAGGGGCAGCACCGGCAGCAGATACCCCGCCAGCAGGTTGGGGTTTTCGAGGGTGCTGTAGATGCGCACCGTGCCATCGGCCACGGAGTTGGGGTCAGCCCAGCGGGCTAGTTCGCCGCTGTCGCCGTAGAGCTGGCGGATGCCGATCACGCAGGTGACCAGGTTTCCAGCCAGCAGCGCAGCCACGATCCGGTCCCACCAGACCGGAGCCAGGGTCAGCAGTTGGCGCATCAGGGCGTAGACGCCCAGATAGCTCACAAGTTTGACCAGCCCCTTGGCGGCGGCCAGGGGCACCGGTGAGAAACCTGTGGCCAGCAGGGCGATGGCCAGGATCCCCAGAATCCAGCGGTCGATCTCCACCAGCGGTCCAGGGGTAGTGGTCAGGGCCAGCAGCAGCCATAGGAGGCCACTGGCCAGCACCAGCAGGCTGAGGCCGCTGCGGGTTACCAAGGGCAGGCCAACCATCAGGGCGCAGAGCACCAGGCCGGCTATCAGGGTTAGCTGCCGCCCCAGGGGACCACTGTCAGCGCGCTGCAGGCAGCCCTGCCAGCGCAACAAAATTGGCATTGGGGGGGCGCTCAAGGGGTGCAGCCTGGCTTCAGGCCCGATTATCAACCGCTTCGAGCTGATCTTCCAGGTTGGTCAGGCCTTCCAGGTTGCGGTCGTTGCGTTGGTAGAGCACCCGGTAGACCGGCAACCCCTGGCTCAGCACGTAGGTTTCGCGCTCGGTTGGAACCGCCAGGGGGTTGCCGGCACGCCAGGGGCGCCCATCAGCGGCCGGGCGATCGAAGCCGCCGCTGGCCTCGATCAGCTGCACCATCGGTGTGATCACCGCCAGCACATCGCTCTGAATAAACAGCTCACGGCCAGGCCCCAGCGCCTCGGCCAGGGCCAGCAGGAGGGCGGGCTGCAGCACCCGCCGCTTTTGATGCTTTTGCTTAAACCAGGGATCTGGAAACTGGATGGTCACCCGCTGCAGCAGCCCGGCTGGCAGGGCCACCAGCCAGTCCTGCAAGCTGATGTTGGCGTTGCAGAACAGGTAGTGGAGGTTGCCGAGCCCCAGGGCCTGGCGGTCGGCTTCGGCGGCATCCACCAATGGCCGGCGGATTTCAACACCTAGATGGTTGCAGTTGGGCTGGTGCTGGGCCAGGGCCAGTAGGAAGCGGCCGCGGGCGCAGCCAATGTCCAGATGCAGGGGGAGATCCGGCTGACTGAAAAGCTCAGCTGGCGGCGGCAGGGGCCGGGGTAGTTGGAAAAAGCGGCTGAGTGGATTGACGTGCTGGCGCACCATCAGCCCTCTCCGCGCGGCACCAGGAAGGCCAGGCTGGCGGTGTAGCCGTGCAGATGGGTGCTACCGGCGACCGGGCCGATTTCGCCGTTGCAGAACGATCCGGCGATGGGCACCTGATCAAACACTTCCCGGCACAGTTCCACGTCGCCATCGGCGCTGCCGTAGAGCCCAACGCCACGGCCTAGGCAGGCAAATAGCAGGGCGGCTAGGGGCTCCGGGTTGCGACCCCGCTGGCTGGTCAGCAGCTGGCGCAGTTCCAGTCTGGAGGTGCTGGCATCGCGCAGTTGGAACTGCACCTGTTGTCCCACCCGCATCCGTTCAGCCACGGCTACGGCTCCGTTGCGGGGGTCGACACCAAGCAGGTTGCGCACCAGAAAAGCGGTGGGACCATCTGGATCTGCGGCGCTGAGGCTGAAGTTGCTACGGCCTACGCCTAGAAACAGCGAGTGCTTCACCAGCTCCCGCTCCTCGGGATTCAGATCCGTGAGGATCGACTGAAGCGCTGCTACAGGGCTGCGGCGGGACTGGCCCTGGCTCACCTCCAGCACCACGTTGCGCTGAACTTGCTCCACATCAAAAACCGGCCCGATCGGCCGGCAGCCCTGGGCCACCACCGGATCGAGTTGCCAGGCTCCACCAATGAGGCAGCCGACGGCACCGCGAACCACCTGATCTCCAAACAGCAGGGAGCCATGGCCGGCACTGTGTGGGCCGGCGACGCCGCCAATTTTCGCCGCCCCTGGACAGGCGTAATCCAGGCCACTGATCAGATCGTTGATCCGGGAGCAGCTGGGATCCACCAGCAGCAGCATCGAGGGGCTGGGAGCTGCTGGCGCATCGAGCAGGTCGCGCCAGGGATCAGCCGGGCCGTCGAGGTCGGGAAGGGAGTCGGTATCAATCGCAAAAGGGTGGAGCTCGGCGCCAGGTAGGCGCAGCAGGGTGACACTCAGGGCTGGTTTGTTCTCCAGCTCATGGGGGGTGCCGCCAGCATCGGTGCCCACCACCCCACCGCCCAGGCAGCCAAGCCAATGGCTGGCTGGGAGTTTCTCCTGAAGTAGGGGCAGCAGCCGGGGCAGGTCGCTGGCGTAGCTGGCTGCGACGAAGACCAAGGCCAGATCTGCTGGACCGGCCCCCCGCAGCTGGCTGGCGATCTCTTCAACCGACGCCTGCAGCGAGGTTTCGCTGGCCAGGGCGGTGCGGCACCAGGCCTGGGCTGGACGGGCTCCGAAGGTGCGGGAGAGCCAGCTGGGCAGGGAGAAGGCGGCCATGACTTGGACCCTATCGCTTGCCGGGGACGCGGATAATGGCGCCTTACCGAACCACACGCGTGCTCGCCGCCCTACCAGAACCTCTGTACCGCTCCTTGGTGTGGCTCGATGTCCGCCTGGCGATGCTGTTCAGCGTCGGCTTGCCCCTAGTGCTCCTGATCTGGGCGTCGGTACGCAAGGAGGGATCCTTGGTGCGCCTGCTGGGGATTTATTGGAAGGTGGCCAGCCTGTTGCTGCTTGCAACCCTGCTGCTCACCGACCGGAGGCCCCTCGGCTTTGTGGTTTTGCTGCTGGCCCAGCTACTGGTGGTGCTGAGCGTCTGGTTCTGGGTGGATCTCAACGAGGAGCTGGCCGACCTGCCGCCCTGGCGTCCCTTGCCCCTGACCCTGCGCATCTGGCGCTGGAGTCTCACGGTGTGGGCCGTGCTTGGCGCCCTGCTTACTGCCACGGCCCTGGGCTGTTTGGCCCCCGGAGGCTTGGCCCAGTCCCGTTGCGCCGCTTGGATTCAGCCGCCCCTCGGCCTGCACCAGCATGTTGAGGGGCTGTTTGCCTTCATCTTCGGCGGCGAATGGACCCCTGCCGTGGCCGCCTTCATCGGTTACGTGGGTTTGGTTGCCTATGTGGTGGGACTGTTGCAATGGCTGCTGGTGCGCTTGCCCAAGCAGGGGCGAATCGCTGGCGATTTTTGAGGATCAGCCGTATTGCTTCCCCTGCCGCCCCGCCTTCTCTCTGGCCATGACCCTCTCCGCTGCATCCGCGATGGCCCTGCTCGCCAGGCTGGAAGAATTGAGCCGGGAGCGGCCCGATCGGGTGCTGCGGCTCAGGGGCCAGCTTCAGTTGGCGGCAGGCCCGCTTGAGCCCTACGAGCTGCTGATTTTTCGCGGTTTTTCGAGCAGCACCACCCACCCCACCGATTTCGATCCTGACAAGCCACTGCTGCCCAAGGGGGCGGTGATCGAAACAGCTGAATTACTGCAGGCCCCCCTGAATCCGGCCTCGGAACAGCTGTTGGCTGGGCCCGTTTCCCCTGAGGTTTTCCTTGAATCCGGCGGTTGGGATTGAGCCCCCAGATCAGCCCATCCCAACCAGGCGGCGCCAATCACTGCAGCAGGATTCCAGCTGGGCGGCGTGGCACTGCAGCTGGGTCTGGCTGGCTAGTTCGAAATCGACGAAATCAAAGCCTGGGGCCACTGTGCAGCCCACCAGGCTCCATGTGGTGTTTCCAGTTACGGGTTCAGCTGCGAACCAGCTGCCAGCAGGCACTACAACCTGGGGCCGTTCTCCGGCGCTTAGATCAAGCCCAAGCCTGCTGACGCAAGCCTGGCCATCCGGGTGGAGTTGATAGATCAGGAGCCCGTCGCCGCCATGGTGGTGCCAGGCCTCATCGGAGCAGATCCGATGCCATCTGGACCACTCGCCTGCGGCCAGTAAGTACAAGATCGCCGTGCTGGCGGCCCTGGGTCCCCGCGGCGTTTCCACCACCTCACTTGACCGGTAGGTCTCGCGGTAGTGGCCACCCTCCGGATGGGGCTGGAGTTCCAGCCGCTCAATCAGTGCCTTGGCGTTCAGGACAGCACCGCCACGCAGCGACCGCAGAGGCTGGGATGGGCGCTGTGCTGGCCGATGTCGCTTTCGTAATGCCAGCAGCGCTCGCATTTTTGACCTTCTGCCTTGGCAATGCGAACTGTGATGCCGTTTTCGCTGGCTTCGGCCAGCAGCTCGGCAGGCGCTACGCCGCCTTCCTTGAGGCCCGACACCAGCAGCCAGTCGGCCAGGTTGTCGACGCTGGGGTGGCTTGAGCTGGCCAGCCAGCGCAGGGCCTCCGCCGTGTTGGTGCTGCCTGCTTCCAGCTCCAGCTGCACCTGGGCTTCAAGCGAAGCACCCAGTTGGCCACTGGAGCGGCAGCTCTCCAGTTGGCGATTCACCAAAGATCGCAACTCCAGGATTCGCTCCATCGGCGCCTCCAGTTGCGCTTGGCGCCAGCCATCGGGGGCCGTGGGCCAGCCCCGTTCGAACACCGAGGTTTCGGCTACCGGGTAGGGCAGGTTTTGCCAGATGTCCTCGGCCATATGGCAGAGCACCGATGCGATCAGCCCCGCGAGACGCTCCAGCACCAGGCTCAGCACCGTTTGGCAGCTGCGGCGGCGGAACTCATCGGCTCCGCTCACGTAGAGGCGGTCCTTGGCGATGTCGAGGTAGACGTTGGACAGGTCCACCACGCAGAAGTTCTGCAGGGCTTGGAAGAAGCGGTAAAACTCATAGCGCTCGAAGTCTCCAGTCACGCTGTCGATCAGGGCGGCGGTGCGCTGCAGCATCCACTGATCCAGCAGGGGCAGCTGGTCGTAGGGCACGGCATCGCCGCCTTCAGCCTGGGGGCGCGGATCGAAGTCGTGCAGGTTGCCCAGTAGGTAGCGGGCCGTGTTGCGCACCTTGCGGTACACATCCGCCAGCTGCTTGACGATCCCAGGCCCCAGCGGCACGTCGGCCGAGTAATCCACCGAGCTCACCCAAAGCCGCAGCACATCGGCGCCGTAGGCAGGCTCTTGCTTTTCGTTCTTGCCGCCCTCCACCAGCACCGCCGGATCGACGACGTTGCCCAGCGATTTGCTCATCTTGCGGCCCTTCTCATCGAGGGTGAAGCCGTGGGTGAGCACCCGCTTGTAGGGGGCGTGGCCATTCACGGCCACTGAGGTGAGCAAGCTGCTCTGGAACCAGCCGCGGTGCTGATCGCTGCCTTCTAGGTAGAGATCGGCGGGGTAGTGCAGGCCGCGCTCTTGGAGCACGCCAGCCCAGGAGGAGCCTGAGTCAAACCACACGTCCATGGTGTCGCTGCCCTTGCGCCAGTTGCTGGCTTCGGCGGCGTAGGCCTCAGGCAGCAGGCCTGCCTCATCGCGCTGCCACCACACATCCGCACCGTGCTCGGCGATCAGGGCCTGGATGTGGCCCAGGGTGGCTTCGTTGAGCAGCACCTCACCCGTTTCGCGGTGATAAAAGACGGGGATCGGCACGCCCCAGGTGCGCTGGCGGCTGATGCACCAGTCGCCCCGATCGCTCACCATCGCTTCAATTCGGTTGCGGCCGCTGGCAGGCAGCCAATCCACCTCGGCGATGGCGCCAAGAGCGGCGGCGCGGAAGCCCTCCACTGAGGCAAACCATTGCTCGGAGGCTCGGAAGATCGTCGGTTTTTTGGTGCGCCAGTCGTA
>NZ_JAGQCR010000082.1:0-11976 GCF_024346295.1 Cyanobium sp. BA20m-14 | reverse complement strand
ATCAGGTGCGCCAGAACGGGCCGAGCCGCGACGGTGGCCGTGATGGTGGCCGGGATCTGGGGGTTGGACGTGAGGGGGGGCGGGACCGCGGCCGTGGCGAGCGGCCTTCGGGTCCGCCGGAAGATCACATGGAGCGCTTTCGCGTCGAGGTGGGCTGGCGAGACCGGATCAAGCCAGGCAACATCGTGGGTGCCATCGCCAATGAAGCGGGTCTGAATGGTCGTTCGATCGGCCGAATTCAGATCTTCGACACCCACAGCACCGTCGACCTGCCCAAGGGAATGCCCGAAGACGTGTTCCAAGGCCTGCGCCAGCTGCGGGTCATGAACAAACCGCTGCAACTCTCGCGACTGCAGGGCTAAGGGCAAGGTCGGGGCTGCTCCCACCATTCCACCCACCATGCGTCTTCCCCTGCTGCGATTGGCCCCCCTTGGCTTGCTCCTGCTGGGGCTGGTCGCCAGTGGGAGCGAGAGTCGGGCTGCCAGCCTGGCTGAGGTGGTGAAGGCCTTTTGTCTCTCTGCCTATCAGGCCGATCTCAAGCAACAGGGAAAAGCCCTTTCGCTGGCCCTGATCGATCGCACCTGTGACTGTGTGGGCGGAAGGGTCGCCCAGGGAAGTGACGTGGAAGACGCCAACGAGGCCTGCGGGCGTCCGCCGGACCTGCGCTCGGTGAGGACGTCCTCACCGCAACCAGGTCCAGGGCCCATCAACTAAGCGCAGAGCCTGGTGACGCTGCCAAGGCCCAGGCTGGAGAGCTCGGCCGTGGGTAGCCGTTCGACGGCGGCGATCAAAGAGCACTGGGTGGAAGCACTTTCACTGCTAACCAAACTCTGCAGCAGGTCAAAGCGATCCTGGATTGCCAATTCGCCATCTTCGCGCCAGGCGAGGCTCCAGGGGACAGGGGCGTGCATTTTGGGGCTCCCACTGAATCAGGATTCGCTGACAATGGAGCACGATCGGGGCCTTGGTCGGCTGGCTAAATGGTCTCTTCAGAAGCGCTTCATAATTCTCCATGAAGCCTGGCTCCGGCGGGCCTAGTTGAGCCGCCGGTCGGTAAAATAGAAAAGATTCGCAGGCGTTCGGCCTCGATCAGGCGCGTCCAGCAACCACTGGCGCACCCCGAGAACCGCAGCATCTCCCGAATCAGTTCCAGGAATTTGCTCCGTTAATGACCATTTACGTTGGCAACCTCTCGTTTCAAGCTGAGCGCGAGGATCTGCTTGATCTCTTCGGCCAATACGGAGAGGTGCGCCAGTGCAGCCTGCCCCTCGACCGGGAAACCGGCCGCAAGCGCGGTTTTGCCTTTGTTGAGCTGGCCGATGACGCAGCCGAACAAAAGGCCATCGACGATCTCCAGGATGTCGAGTGGATGGGCCGCATGATCCGCGTCAATAAAGCCACTCCCAGGGAAGGCGGCGGCGGCGGCGGTAACCGTGGAGGCGGAGGCGGTGGTGGTGGCGGCGGCTATGGCGGCGGCGGTAACCGCTGGTAAGCCCCCTGCCCCCTCGCCCAGCCCTGGGCCGGCTGATCAAAGCCCTGCGGCCCTATCGCTTCCGGCTGGTTCTGGCGACGGGCTGCTCGGTTTTGAACAAGCTCTTCGATCTGGCGCCTCCGGTGCTGATCGGCCTGGCGGTGGATGTGGTGGTCCAAAAGGACACCTCCTGGCTGGCCCGCTTTGGCACCACCACCGTGCCCAGCCAGCTGGGGCTGCTGGCGGTGCTCTCCTTTGTGATCTGGAGCGCCGAGTCGAGCTTCGAATACCTGCAAGGGCTGCTCTGGCGCAACCTGGCCCAGAGGCTGCAGCACCAGCTGCGACTTGAGGCCTACGACCACCTCCAGCAGCTGGAGATGGGCTTTTTTGAGCTGGGCAGCAGTGGCCGGCTGATGGCGGTGTTGAACGACGACATCAACCAACTGGAGCGCTTCCTCGACCATGGCGCCAACGAGATCCTGCAGCTGATCACCACCGTGGTTGTGGTGGGCGCCGCGATGGTGCTGCTCTCGCCTGACGTTGCCGGGGTGGCGTTCATTCCGATTCCATTGATCTTCTGGGGTTCCCTGCATTTCCAGCGGCGGCTGGCCCCCCTCTATGCGGCAGTGCGGGCGCAGGCCGCCGACCTGGCCAGCCAGTTGGGCAACAATCTCGGCGGCATGTTGACGATCAAGAGCTATTCGGCCGAGCGCTGGGAGCTGGCTCGGCTGGAGCGGCTGAGTGAGGCCTATCGCCAGGCCAACCGCCGCGCCATTCGTCTTTCGGCCGCCTTTGTGCCCCTGATCCGCTACGCCATTTTGTTTGCCTTCATCGCCATTTTGGTGATTGGTGGTCTACAGGCCTGGCGCGGTGAGATCGCTACGGGCAGCTACGCCTTCCTGGTGTTCATCACCCAGCGGCTGCTCTGGCCGATCACCACCTTGGGGCGCACCCTCGACGACTACCAGCGGGCCATGGCCTCCACCAACCGGGTGCTGGACCTGCTCGATACTCCGATTGCGATCCCCAGCGGCGAGCGGCCCCTGCCCCTGGCCGCGGTGCAAGGGGCGCTGAGCTTTGCGGGGGTGGACTTTGCCTATCAAGACCGGGAAGGCCTGCTCTCCAACTTCTGCCTGGAGGTTCCGGCGGGAAGCACGCTCGGCATCGTCGGGGCCACGGGGTCGGGCAAGAGCACGCTGGTGAAGCTGGTGCTGAGGCTCTACGAGATCCAGGCAGGCAGGATCTGTCTCGATGGGATCCCAATTCAAGAGCTGCGCCTCGACCACCTGCGCCGCGCCATTGCGCTTGTGAGCCAGGAGGTGTTTCTGTTCCCTGGGACCGTGGCCGAGAACATCGCCTATGGCAGTTTTGACGCAGGGCGGCCAGCCATTGAGCGGGCAGCGCTGCTGGCCGAGGCCGCCGCCTTCATTGAGGCCCTGCCCCAGGGCTACGACACCGTGGTGGGGGAGCGGGGCCAGCGCCTCTCCGGCGGCCAGAGGCAGCGCATCGCCCTGGCTCGCGCCATCCTCAGGAATCCCCCGGTGTTGATCCTCGATGAGGCCACCGCCGCGGTTGACAATGAAACCGAAGCAGCGATCCAGCGCTCCCTCGAGACAATCACCGCCGGGCGCACCACCCTGGTGATCGCCCACCGCCTTTCCAGTGTGCGCCATGCCGATCGGATTGTGGTGATGGATCGGGGCCGAATAGTTGAAAGTGGACGCCACGAAGAGCTGGTCGCCCTGGCCGGCCCCTATGCCAATCTCTGGCGCGTGCAGGCAGGCCTGCGCAGCGGTGAGCCCCTGGGTCCGTAGGGCCCTGATCGTGAAATAGCTTTTGGGGGATGAGACCCACCCAGAACCATCGACCCCGCAGAAGGGGTAGGCGCGCTTCCCTGTTGCTGGCGATCGGAATTGGGCTGGGCGGTGGCCTGCTGCTGGCCGCGCCGCTCTCCCAGCTGCTCTCGGATGCGGGCTCGGGCCGGAACCCCGCCATCACCAATCCGTTTGCGGCCTGGAGCGGCATCACCAACCAGGACATCCTGCTGCTCGGCACGGATGTGGGGGGCGGGAACACCGATGTGATCGCCAGCCTGCGCGTCGATGGCGGCATTACCCGGATCACCCAGGTGCCCAGGGATACGTATATCGAAGCGGAGGGGTATGGCCCCCACAAGATCAATGCCCTCTACAGCCTCGGGGGAACAGATCTGCTCAAGGGAGAACTCTCCCGCAAATTGGGACGACCGATCACCCACCACGTGGTGGTGAATTTGTCGGCGATCAGGTCTATGGCCGATGCCCTGGGCGGCATCGAGGTGGACGTGCCCAAACGGATGTTCTACAGCGATCACAGCCAGGGGCTCTACATCGATCTGCAACCAGGGCCCCAGACCCTCAAGGGTCGTGACCTAGAGGGCTTCCTGCGTTTTAGACATGATGAGATGGGTGACATAGGTCGGCTGGAGCGTCAGCAGCTGGCCCTGCAGGCCCTGTTTCGCAAACTCACCCGACCCGAGCATCTGGTGCGGTTGCCGGTGCTGCTGGCCGCCGCGGGAAAAAACCTGAAAACCGATCTGGGCCCGATGGAGCTTGGCGGCCTGATCACCGCCATGGGCACGACCCAGCTGGAGACCAAGCGGCTGGGTGGTCGCCCCTTTTATCGCAATGACATCAGCTACTGGGACGCGGAGTGGCCCCAGCCCGCTCCAGAGGGCTCAGCAGAGAACGTTGGCGATAGCGGTGGCGAAAATGGTCGCTATCGATTCCTGTTTTGATCGCCATCTTGGCCAGGTTCGCCGTTGCTGCGCTGGGACAGGGTGATCAGGGCCAGAACCAGGGCCACCCCGGCAAGTAAGGGGGTGGAGGCGGCCACGGTCACCCCAAGGGCAGCCGTAAACCAGATCGAAGCAGCACTGGTGAGTCCGCGCACCTCAGGCAGGCCCCTCTTGTCAGCAGCAGGGGGCACGAGGATCTCGCCCGCCCCCAGGAAGCCAATGCCGGTGGCGACCCCCTGAATCACCCGGCTGCGGGCCTGGGGGTCGTCACCGGCCGCCAGCACCATCAGACAGGCACTGAGGCCCACCAGCACATGCACCCGCAGGCGATTGGGATGGCTGGTATTGCCATGGTGGGCGCGGTTGATGCCCACAGCCAAACCGCACAGCACCGCCAGGCCCAGGCGCAGCAATACCTCCAAATCGGGAGTGAGCGCCGGCAGCCAGCTCATGGCAGCCCTCTCATGACAGCCCTGTGAAGCGTGGCTGAACCCCATAAGCTCTAGGCAGCTGAGCGTTGCCGCGGCCTGTGCAGAACCTGCTGCTGCGCAACAGCCTGAAGTTATTCGTGGCCGCGCTCCTCACAGCCGCCATTGCCGTCTGGACCGAACGCATTCAATTTGCCTGGTACCCGCTGTTAGCAGTGGTGATGGTTGTCGATGATAATGACGACCACACATTGAAGTCCGCCAGCGGCCGAATCCTGGGCACCTTGGCGGGGGGCCTGATCACCTTCCTGGTGCACACAATCCTCGGCGGTTGGATCGGCGTCCTGGTGTCGATGCTGGTGATGATTCCTGTGCTGCAGCTGCTGGGCTGGCAGAACGCCTTAGGCACGGCCTCACTGGTCGCTGTGATGTTTCTGATGCTTCCCGGCCATACGGCGCTGGGCTGGGACTACGTGTTCAACCGCGCCCTCGACACGGTGGTGGGTTGCATTGTGGCGATCCTGGTGGGCCTGCTGTTCTGGCCGCAAAACAGCAGCAGCGAACTCAAAGCAGCCGATGGGCGCCTGCGTTACGCCCTAAAGACCCAGCTGCAGGCCTACAGCGACTGGCTGGCCCAACGGCGATCCAGGCCCGAGCCGCTGGATCCGGCACCACTCACCAACGCGTTGCAATGCATGGAGCAACTGGTGGCCCAGGAGCGCAGCGGCCCCCGCCATCAGGCCCTCAAACGCAGCGGCTGGGAGCAACGGCTGCGGCTGTGGCAGCTGGCCCACTTTCACTGGATCGCCTGGGAGAGGCTGGTGGCCGGCCTGCCCGAACACCAGAGCATGCAGGCCGATCTGCTGCGGCACGCGGTGGCTGAGCTGCAGCGGCAGCTCAGCGGAGAGCCCGGGCCGACCCCAAGGCGTGAGCCACAACTTTGGCAGCAGCTGGCCCAAAAGCTGCAACTGCCCCTGCTGCCCCTGTTGGCCTTAGCGGAGGAGGGCCGCCCTCTGCATGCCTGCCTCGGGGGCTTGAACCGGATGGCTCCGCTGTGATCAATCGCAACGGCCTGCGCACCGCCTTCACCGCAGGGCTCGGCAACGCTTTCGCCAGCTTGTCGGGGGTAGGAGACAGCCAATACGTTTCCCTGGCGGTGTTGGCGGTGTCCACCGGCACCTACGGCGGCGCGCTTGCCCTGGGCAGCCAGCGCTTGCTGGGCACCGCGCTCGGGTCGGTGCTGCTGCTGATCGGCTACGAGGGTTTGCGGGGCCTGCCGATGCCGCTGGCGCTCGCGCTCACCCTCGGCGCCCTGCGCCTGCTGGGCGGCCTGCTGAAGCTGCAGGTGGGCTACAAGGTGGGCGGCATCGTCATCGTGATGGGCTGGCTCGTCCACGAGGGCGGCCTCGCCAGCTGGATTCCGATCCGCTTCTTCTGGACCAGCTTCGGCGTGCTGATCACGCTGCTGGGCCTGCGGCTGTTTTGGCCAGCCCGCGGACTCGACACCAGCATGACCCAGGTCGCCGGCCTGCTCGGCCAGCTGCAGAGCTGCTTCTGCGACCTGGCGGCGCGGGTAGATCCCGCCGCGGCCGACCAGGGGGAGGGGGCTGATCCGATCGGAATCGGCCGCTACCGGGCCCTGCGCAACCAGCTCGTTGCCATCCGGCGGCAAAGGCCAGCACTGCTGCAGGAGCTGGGCACCCTGCCGGAGCGCCATCCGGCGACGCTGCTGATGGACAACTTTGAGGCCACTGCCTCCCGCCTGATCACCCTTGTGGGGGGCCTGGTGCGCGAGCCACCCACCCTCCAGGATCCCCAGATGGTGGTGCAACTGCACCGAGCCGAAGCGGAGTTGCTGCAGGCCATGGCTGGCCAACTGGGCCAATGGGAACGGCAAATCCGCGCTCGCCGGGGCCTGCCCAAGCCGCCAGAGACAGGGCTTGAGGCACCACGCAGCTGGCAGGAGCTGGGCCAGGAGCTCAACGATCCCAACGCCAACTCGGCCTCCCTGGAGCGACTCGCGCGGATCGCCAGCCGGCTGATGCTCTGCCGTCAGGCCGAGCAGGCCATCCGCAATGGCGAAGCAAACTGGGCGGCAATTCTGGGTAGGAGCTAAACCGAGCAGATGGCCGTGATCAGTAGCCTGGTGCCTCTGCTGCTGGGATTCACCGGCCAGCGAGCTGCCGCCCCTCAAGCCGAACATCCCCAGGTCAGCAGAGCCGCTGCACCAATCAAACTGCGTCAACCAAGGCGCTGATCTGCATCACCGTGGCAATGCGCAAGCGCGTTCTGGCCCTTTTGTGGCTGGGGCTGATCCCGGCCCAGCTGGCCCCGGCTGCGCTGGCTCAGTCCCCAGCGCAGCCCCAGAGCACCAAGCTGCTGGAGCGCAGCTGGCAAAAGCTGGATGCGCAACTGCGGGCGCTCGATCAGCTGCTCCCCAGTGAGCCCGAGCCCCCGGTGGGGAACGTGCTCAGCACACCGGAGCTACCCGCCAACCTGATCCGGGCCAACCAACCCGCTACCGGCCCGATCCAACCGGCCGACGCCGTGACCGGTCCGCCCCTGGATCTGCCGACCCCCCAACAGCTCCAGGCGGGCAGCATCGCCAGCATCAGCCTGGAGCAAGCGGTGGCCATCGCCTTCGCCAACAGCGCCAGCCTCCAGGCCCAGCGCGAGCAGGTGGCCGCTGCCCTGGCCAGCGTCCAGGCAGTGATGGGCACCTACTGGCCAACGATCAGCGCCTTTGCCGCTGGCGGCTACGAGGGCAGCCGCAGCACCATCACGTCGAACAAGCCGAACGACAACCTGGGCTTTGGCCCCCAGTTCTCCCCTAATGGCCTAGCCAGCCCGTCGGGCCCGACGGCCGGGGCGTTTTACGTGCCCGACGGCGGCAGTCTTGCAGCCACCTCGGGCACAGGGGCCATCGAAGGGGGCCTGCAGCTCAACTACGCCCTGCTCGACTTTGCCCGCACGCCCACGGTGCGCGCGGCACGCGCCGTGCTTGAACGGCAGCGCAACAGCTACGCCAACCAACTTCGCTCCCTGCAGCTGCAGGTGAGTGAGGCCTACTACAAACTGCAGCAAGACGAGCAGCTAGTGCGCGTCTACGACGCCAACCTGCGCAACGACCTGGTGATCCTGCAGGACACCCTCGACCTCAAGCAGGCGGGTCTGGTGCCGCGGCTCGACGTGCTGCGGCGTCGGGCCATCCAGGCCGCCGATGAAGAGACCCTGATCCAGGTGCTGGCCGACCGGGCAGTGGCCCGCCGCCAACTGGCGGTGCTGCTCAACCTGCCCGCCAGGGTGACCCCCAGCCCCAGCGACCAGATCGTGGTGCAGCCCCGCTGGCCCCTCGATCTGGAGGCCAGCCTGCTGGCGGCCTACCGGGGCAATCCCGAGCTGGAGGCGATCCTGGCCACCCGCACGGCCCTGGCCCAGCAGAGCCAGGCCACCGCTGCCGGCCTGCTGCCGAAACTGTCTTTGTTTGCAAATGGCGGCGGCAGCAGCTCCCAAACCAGCCTGAGCAACTTTGATCTTGGCGGCGGCGGCTGCTGCGGCTCCACCGCCCTGCCCCTGAGCACCACCAACGGCTGGGACTGGTCGGTGGGTTTGACCTTCACCTGGCTGCTGTTTGATGCCGGCACCACGGCCGGCCAGGCCCGGGCGCTGACCAAGCAGGCAGCGGCCACCGCCCAGCAGTACGCCGCCAGTCGCAACGACATCCGCCTGAGAATCGAGCAGGCCTTCTTTAACCACGAGGCCAGCCTCGCCAAGCTCAGCTCGGCCCGTCGAGGCGTTGCCGCTGCCCTGGAAGCCTTCCGCGATGTGCGGCTGCGCTACCTCACCGGCCTCGACAGCGAGCTCAATGTCTCCAACACCCAGGACCGTCTCATCAACAGCCTGGTGCGGCGGCTCAACGCCACGGTGAACGTGAACATCACTTACGCAAAGTTGCTGAAAGAACTGCTGCCGATGCCGCGCGATCCCAATCTGCCGATCCAGCCCCAGCTGCAGCTGCAACTCAGCAGTAGCGGCACGGCTCAACCCTGAACAGGCCGTCCGCCATGGCCTGCTGGGATCCTGCTTTGATCGGAGCGCGGAATTTTCCGAACGCCGTTGTTTTGCGCCGCCACTAGAGGAGAAGTAGCGAAGGCTGGGACATTGGGAATGGCGGGGAATTCTGTTATGGCGTTCAGAAAACTGTTGTCTTCCATTTGGGCAAGATGCGCTTTCGCTATTTTCTCTCTTGGGTGGCTTCCTTCCCAAGAGTATGATCTAGTGAGATATGGGTGCTCAGCTGCGTAGGGTTGTATTAGGACATGATGGCGAGCGTTAGCTGCATAGCTGGGATGGAAGCTGAAACGGGGAGAGGGTGATGCTGACTATGCTCTGAATTGTTGCTACGGTGGAAGTTGCTATGGATCGACCATGAATTTTACCTTGGAGTGCGAGCAAGAAGTTGATGGGCGCTGGATTGCTGAGGTTCCCGAGCTGCCTGGCGTTCTTTCGTATGGCGACTCTGCAATGGATGCAATGTCTAAGGCGGAAATATTGGCTCTTCGTGTCATCGCCGATAGACTGGAAAATGGCGAGTCTGAGCCTTTAAATATCAGCTTCTCGCTACCAGTCACTGCATGAGTAGGTGGCCCTCTGTCAAAGCCAAAAGGGTGTTGGCTGCTCTCCTTTCTATCGGGTGGCGGGTGAGGCGACAGACAGGATCTCATAAGACTCTTGCTCATGATGGATATCCCGGCATCATTTTTGCTTTCCATGATGGCGAGGAGATAGGCCCGAAGATGTTGTCCCGAATTGCGAAGATCACTGGTCTTCAGCCTAGCGACCTGTGAAATTTGTGGTAAATCGGCTAACAATCCCCTCGAGTGGATAGGGCGCCATTTACTGACTGCCCAGTCTCCTCATGCGCCCTGCCTGCAACTCAGGGGCAGCGTTAGCCGCATGTATTGAAGCGCCAGCGCAGCCTGGGTTGATCTTTGCTCGTCCTGTTGTGGCGGGATATTGAAGCTCTGTTTTTAAGCTTGGTGCTGTTCGGTTAGGCCAGGGTCTTTCACAGGGCTCATCCTCATGAGCTCCGTCAGGAATTCAAAAAGTTACTTGAAATCTTTCTGGAGGTCTGCAAGGGAAAAGACATTGAATCGCGTAAGCAGTTTTCAGGTAAGTTCAATCTCAGTCTCAGGGCAAAAGCCTCAATTCCTTAGGCCTGGCGCACAGGGGCCCGCCCGCTGCGCAAACGATTTGCGGCCAGGTGATGGCAGGGTCGCTCAGGCGTTGGGCCGAGACGACCACCAGCGCTCGACGCGATAGAGGAGCACCACCAGCAGCACCACCAGCCAGAACCACAGCTCCGGTGGGTTGGCGTTGAACAGTATCAATAGCAGCACCACCTCGCTCACCAGCCAGGGAAATTCTTGGCGTAGCAGGGGGTTGCGGATCTGGAAACGGGGCTTGGCGTCCACGGGGCTGGTCACGAGACAGTATTGGGCTGACGCAGGGAAGGCAGGTTCCAGCGCAGGTCGATCCAGGGAGTGCGGAAGCCGCCGGTGAGGGAGCGCAGGCCAGGAATCACGTAGCTGATCGGCGAGCGCCACTCCACGTAGGCGTGGGTCGACACCGTGAGGCCGTCGCGGATTGGGAACACACCGCTGCCCCCCGAGAGGGTCCAGCGGTAGCCATCCACGCTGGAGGGATCGCGCTCCAGCTCGATTTCGCTGCGCATCACCGGGCCGCTCTTGGTGAGTTCCTGGGCCAGCTGCGCGTTGCCGGTGGTGGTGGAGATGTCGTCTGCGGTGGCGGGCAGGGTCAGCACCTGGGTCACCTTGCCCACGATGCCGCCGAAGCGGCCGCGCTGGTTCCACTGCGGCACCACCTCCACCGGCAGCCCCAGGGGCAGGCGGCGGGCATCGGCGGGCGCGAAGTAAGCCACCACCCGCAGCGGGCGGTCCTTGGCGCTGGGTTGCTCAGGCCGGCCGATCGTGCCCAGTCGCTGGCCGGTGCCCACGGTCTGGCCGGCGATCACCTGCAGATCCAAAACCGTGCCGTCCCGGTCGGCATGCACCTTGCCGTCGTAGCCGATCTTGGCCTCGGTCACCTGGATCTCACGCTTGAGATCGTCGATCTGATAGCGGCGCTGCAGGGCCTGGGTTTCGATGCCGAGCTTCACCTGCTGGTAGTTGGTAACCACGTTCTTCTCGTTGATCTTCACGTCATCGAGATTGACGCTGGTGCTGGTGAGCCCCTGCTCAGCCGACACCACCTCAGAAGAGAGCGGCGCCACCACCTCCCGCTGGGCCAGCCAATCGAGGTTGCGCAATTTGCTGGAGTAGGTCGACTGCAGTTCGCCGTAGCGACGGCGATCGTCGGAATACTTGGCCAGGGATGTATCCAGGGCCCGCTTCTCGGTGAGCAGACGCAGGGCATCGCGCTCGTCTAGCTGGGCGTTGTGCCGCTGTAGCTGGCGCAGGTTGCCGAGCTGCTGGTCGAGCTGGCGCTCCAGCACCGGCAAATACAGCTGCATCAGCACCTGGCCGCGCGCCACCGACTCACCCTCCTTGACGAACACCTCCCGCACCTGGCCGCCGGCACGGGCGTTGAGGATGCCGGCGTTGTTGGGGTAAATCAGCACGCCCATGCCTCCCACCTCGGTGGGCACGGGCCAGAACAGGGCCCAGAGCACCAACACACCACCCACCCCCGCCAGGCTCACGCCCACCTGGTTGTGATCGCTCAGCCCCTGCCAGCGGGCCTGCAAGCGCTGAAACGGGCCGCGATGGCTGGGCGCCGCGGCGGTGGGGCTGGCCTGGGTCATGGCACCCATTTTGCAGGATTAAAAGGCACCTGGCTGAAGCTCGCACTACGAGTTTGCGGAAAAACCAGCTAAGGGCCGCGCCGTAAGCCGACCCAGCTAGGGCCAGTCTTTTGGCATCTTTTGGTATTAGTAGCTAGCTTCAAGGTGATTCATAGCGTCCCGAACCTCAGCAATGTCAACAATCGCGGATGTCATTCTTGGTGTGTTAAAGGATGCCTCGGTTAAGAGAATCTACGGAATTCCCGGCGATTCCCTCAACGGCTTCACCGATGCTCTCCGCCGCGATGGCTCGATCGCCTGGCAGCACGTTCGCCACGAGGAGGCAGCGGCTCTTGCGGCCGCTGCCGAAGCAGCGCTGACGGGGGAATTAGCTGTTTGTGTGGGTAGTTGCGGGCCAGGAAGCATCCACCTGATCAATGGTCTTTACGATGCGACCCGCAGCCGTGTTCCTGTTTTAGCAATTGCGGCGCAGATTCCC
>NZ_JAGQCR010000081.1:0-12015 GCF_024346295.1 Cyanobium sp. BA20m-14 | reverse complement strand
TGGCCTGGACACCATGGATAACTCCCGCCCTGGGTTGTTTCTAGGGATGATTCTGTCTACTTAAGCCGGATATGGCAATTAATGCCAGGGTGTGAAGACCATCGGCTCCGGCAATCCTGTCAAAGCAGATACAGAATCCCGTAGAGGACCACCCAGATTCCATCGACGAAGTGCCAATAAAGTTCGGCCGCTTCCAGGCCGAAATGGTCACTGGCGCTGATCCGCCCTCCTGCTCTGGTCTGCAGGGCCACGATGGTGATGCAGATCACACCGAGGGTCACGTGTAGGCCGTGGAAGCCGGTCAGGGCGTAGAAGGTGCTGGCAAATAGGTTGTCGGTGAGGCTGAAGGGCAGGCTGAAATACTCCACCATCTGACCGGCGAGAAATGCCGCGCCCAGAGCTGCGGTGATGGCCAGCCATAGCCGGCTGGCGCCCAGGTTGCCGCCCCTGCACTCCTTGCCTGCCCGGTGGAAGGTGAAGCTGCTGATGATCAGCACCACGGTATTGATCGTCGGGAGCAGCAACTCGAGTTCGTAATTGCCCCCTTCCGGCAGGGGATTCACGGCCCGGAAGGTGAGGTAGGCGGCGAAGAAGCCGGCGAAGGTCATGCCGTCGGCCACCAGGAAGGTGGCCAGGCCAAACAGGCGGAAATCGCCGTGGCCCCCAGCTTCAGCTGGGGTGTCGCCATGGAGGCTGGTGCTGGTGTCCTGAAGGGGGGCGGTGCTGGTCATGGGGTGACCTCTTCCTTTTGACCGTAGCCGTAGGGTTCGGTAACTAGGGGAGCCTCTCCGAGCCAGTTTTCAACCGGCGGTGGCGAGCTGGTCAGCCATTCCGGGGTCAGGGCGTTCCAGGGGTTGTCACCGGCCACTTTGCCGTTGATCGCCGTGAGCACGACGTTGATCAGCAGGGGCAGGGTGCTGATGGCCATCAACAGGGCGCCCACGCTGCTGATCTGGTTGAGGGTGGTGAAGGCCGGGTCGTACTCGGCCACCCGACGCGGCATGCCGTTGAGGCCAAGCCAGTGCTGGGGGGCAAAGCAGAGATTGAAACCAATAAAGGTGAGCAAGAAGTGGAGCCGGCCCAGATCTTCGTTGAGCATGCGGCCGGTGAATTTGGGATACCAGTGATAGAGGGAGCCGAAGATGACGAACACGGTGCCGCCATAGACGATGTAGTGGAAATGACCCACCACAAAGTAGGTGTCATGCACGTGAATGTCGAAGGGCACCTGGGCCAGGGCTACGCCGGTGATGCCACCAAAGACAAAGTTGACGATGAAGGCGCAGGAAAACAGCATTGCCGAGTTCAAGGCGATCTTGCCGCCCCAAAGGGTGGCAAGCCAGTTGAAGAATTTGATGCCGGTCGGCACGGCAATAAAGGAGGTGGCGATAGTGAAGAAAAGGCGCATCCAGGGGGGGGTGCCGCTGGTGAACATGTGGTGGGCCCAAACGATCAGGCCCAGGAAGACAATCGCCATGATCGAATACACCATCGTGGTGTAACCAAATAGCGGTTTGCGGGCATGAACCGGCAGGATCTCGCTCACCAGGCCGAAGGCTGGCAGCACCATGATGTAAACCGCCGGGTGGGAGTAGAACCAGAACAGGTGCTGATAAACCACCACGTTGCCGCCCAGGGCCGGGTTGAAGAAGCCTGTGTGGGCAATGATGTCAAAGCTCAGCAGAATCAATGTGCCGGCAAGCACTGGCGTTGAGAGCACCACCAGGATGCTGGTGCCAAGCATGGCCCAGCAGTACATGGGCAGCTGCATCAGTTTCAGGCCTGGCCGCCGCAACTTGAGCACGGTGGCAATGAAGTTGATGCCGCCAAATATGGAACTGCCGCCAAGCAGCAGCACACTCAGGATCCACACCACCTGACCCGCCGCCGGGGTCGTGAGGCTCAGGGGTGGATAGGCGGTCCAGCCAGACTGGGCTGCTGCCCCGGCAATGAAGTAACTGCTGATCAACAGAATTCCGGCGGGGGGAATCAGCCAGAAAGCCACCGCATTGAGGCGGGGGAAGGCCATGTCCCGGGCGCCCACGTAGAAGGGAATCAGGTAGTTACCGAAGCCCCCGTTAACAACCGGCACGATCCAGAGGAAAATCATCACCGTGCCGTGCAGGGTGAGCACTTCGTTGTAGGTTTCGCGGCTGACGAAATCGGAGATAGGGCTGGCCAATTCGGTGCGGATCACACCGGCCAGGGCCCCGCCGATCAGATAGAAGATGAAGCCGCAAACCAGATATTGCAGGCCAATCACCTTGTGGTCGAGGCTAAAACTGAAATACTTGAGCCAGCCCTGGGGCTGAAGGCTGCCATTGAAATCACTTGGATTGGCAAGGGTCATGGCTATTCAGGTAGTGGTGGTGCTGATCGGGCTGTTCTGCTGCAGCCAGGCGCTGTAGGCCTCCGGCTCATGCACCACGACATTGGAGCGCATGCCTCCGTGGTACGGACCACAGAGTTCGGCGCAGACGATTGGGTAGCTGCCCGCCCTGGTGGCCGTGAAGGAGAGCACTGTCGGCTGGCCGGGGATGATGTCCTGCTTGAGCCGGAACTGGGGCACCCAGAACGCGTGGATCACATCTTTGGCCTCCATGTGCAGTTCAACCGATTGGCCGGCGGGCACATGTAATTCTCCACTGGTGATGTTTGCGTCCGGGTAGTGAAAGATGAAGGCAAATTGCATGGCGGTCACTTCCACCGGCAATACCTTGCCCACACTTGGCGCATCCATTCCGGCTGCTCCGATCCCCCCCCAAACTCTGGACGATGCCGAGGCCTGCATGGCTGGCTGGGCCATGGCTGCATGATCCATGGCCGAGTGGTCATTGAGGGCCACCATGCCGCCCATGCGCTCGTAGATGTCGTAGCTGTAGATACCTACAAACAGCACAACCACGGCGGGGATGGCGGTCCAGACGATTTCGAGGGGCAGATTTCCTTCGATTGCCAGTCCGTCGCTCAGATCACCGCTGCGACGACGGAATTTGAACAGGCTGTAAACCAGCAGGATCACGATGCCGACAAACAGCATGGTGCCAATGCTGAATAAAACCTTAAAAAGTGAGTCGTAGGTGGCTGCGTTGCTGCTGGCGCCGACGGGCAACATGTTGACGTTGTTGCCTACCCAAAGCCCTGTGAGCACAAGGGCTGTGGCGGCCGTCAGCACAGTCAAGGTGGTGCGGATCTGCACGCTTAGCGCAAAGCTTTTCTCCAGCCTATGGCTCAGGAGCGGTGGCTGCGCAGGGGAAGTTGCATTGGTTGCCAAACCAATGGACCCACTCCTCGATATGTGCGGGATTGCTGATCCCTTGCTCTGATCGACCTGGCTAACTTGTGCCCACTCAAGTGCCGGTCGTTGCCATGGCAGCGAATCCTCAATCCGATATTGGGCCTGGATCAGATCCGGTCCTCCTCCAGCGCCTCAGCCTGCTGGCCTCCCACCTGGTAGTGGCCCTGGTGGCCCTGGTGGGCATAGGCGGTGCCACCCGGGTAATGGAGGCGGGCCTGGCCTGTCCAGACTGGCCCCTTTGCTACGGCCAGTTCCTGCCCGGCCGCCAGATGAACGTCCAAGTTTTTCTGGAGTGGTTCCATCGGCTCGATGCCTTCGTGGTCGGCGTTGCCCTGCTGGTGCTCACCGCAGCCAGCTACGTGTTGCGCCGCCGCCTACCTGGCTGGCTGCCCTGGGCCGCCGCTGGGTCCCTGCTCCTGGTAGCTGTCCAAGGGGCCCTCGGGGCCCTGACCGTCAGCCAATTGCTGGCCTCCCCCCTGGTGACGGCCCACCTGGCTGCCGCCCTGTTGCTGGTGGCCCTCTGCAGTGGCCTCTACCAGAGGCTCGCCATTGTTGGTCGGGATCTTGCTGCCCCGCCCCTGTGGTGGCTGGTTCTGGCGGCAATCGCTATGGGGTTGGTGTTGGCCCAATGCCTCCTGGGCGGCTCCATGGCCAGCCAATGGGCCGCTGACCAATGCCTCAGTCAGGGCAATGGCTGCTCCTGGCTACTGGCCCATCGCCAACTGGCAATGCCGGCCGCTCTGGCGGTGCTGTCCCTGGCGGCCACGACCCCACTATTGCCGCGGGGCCTTGGCCAATTGCCCGCCCTGGCCCTAGCTGCCGCAGGCCTGGTGGGGTTGCAGGTGGCCCTGGGGGTCTGGACCTTGAAGCTCCAGCTCCAGGCACCCCTGGTAACAATTGGCCACCAGCTCACTGCCGCCCTGCTGGTAGGCCTGCTGGCAGCCGTGCTGGCCCGTTGCCTTGGCAGCCCTGGCAAAGCGGTGTCCTCTGTCCGGCTGGCGCCGGAGGTGATCCATGGTTAGTGCAACCGTTGTTGCCCCGGGGCCGGCCCCGATACGCCCCTCTGTGCAGCTTCCCGCCTGGCTGGAGGTGGCCAAGCCCCGCTTGATTCCCCTGCTGCTCGCCACCACCCTGGGCGGGATGGCCCTCAGTGGCGGCGGCTCCCTTTCAGCCCGCACCATCGCCTGCACCCTGGTGGGAGGCAGCCTGGCTTCAGCAGCGGCCGGCGTTCTCAACTGCCTCTGGGAACAAGACCTCGACGGCCGCATGCAGCGCACCAGTCGTCGCGCCCTGCCCTCTGGCCGCCTGGCCCAGCGCCAGGCCTTCGCCCTGGCCATCGGGCTGACGCTGCTTTCGGTTGTGGTGCTTGTGTTCGGCGTCAACCCATTGGCTGCAAGCCTCTCCCTGCTGGGGCTCTGCAGTTACGTGTTGCTGTACACCGCCCTGCTCAAGCCCCGCACCAGCCAAAACATTGTGATTGGCGGCGTCGCCGGGGCAATCCCGCCCCTGGTGGGAGCTGCAGCCGCCACCGGCGCCCTGGGTTGGTCCTCCTGGTGGCTTTTTTGTCTGGTGATGCTGTGGACGCCAGCCCACTTTTGGGCCCTGGCCCTGCTGCTCAAGGATGACTACCGCTCCGTCGGCATTCCGATGCTGCCGGTGGTGAAGGGGGTGCTGGTCACCACCAGGGCCATCAGTCACTACGCCTGGGCCACGGTGGCCTTCAGCCTGCTCGGGGTGCTGGCCCTGCCCAGTGGTGGCCTGCTCTATGGCCTGATGGTGCTGCCCTTCAACGCCCGCCTGTTGCAGCTCAGCTCCCAGCTGCGCCGGGATTCGGAAAACCCCCAGCGGGCAAAGGCCATGTTCCGCTGGTCAATTTTCTATCTCTTTGGCATCTGCCTGCTGCTGCTGATCGCCCGATTGCCCCAGGCAGCCCTGCTGGGTCCAGAGCTCCTCAACGTCCGGCTGGTCATGCTGCCTACATTGGTTGGCTGATTGGGGCGCCCTGGCTCGGTGATCGAACTGCAGCAGCTCTGCAAGCGTTACGGCGGCGGAAGGCGGGGCCAGGGGGTGGTAGCCCTCGATCAGCTCTCCCTGGAGGTGCCAGCCGGCTGTCTCTACGGCTTGCTTGGCCCCAATGGCGCCGGCAAGACCACCGCCCTGCGCATCCTCTGCACCCTGCTGGCCCCCGACAGCGGCCTGGTGCGGGTTGGGGGCTTGGATGCCCTGAGCGACCCCCGGGCCGTGCGGCGTCTGCTGGGCTACGTGGCCCAGGAGGTGGCGATCGACAAGATCCTCACCGGCCGCGAGCTGATGCGGCTGCAGGGAAACCTCTATCACCTGCCTTGGCGGCTAAGTAGCCAGCGAATTGACGAGTTGATCGAGTTGCTCGGCATGGCCGACTGGATCGACCGCCGTTGCGGCAGCTATTCCGGCGGTATGCGGCGCCGCCTCGATCTGGCGGCCGGGCTGCTGCATCGGCCCCAGGTACTGGTGCTCGATGAGCCCACCGTGGGCCTCGACATCGAGAGTCGGGCCGTGATCTGGGCGGTGCTGCGCCAGCTGCGCGACGGCGGCACCACGGTGCTGCTCAGCAGCCACTACCTCGAAGAGGTGGATGCCCTGGCGGATCAGCTGGCCATCATCGAAGCCGGCCGGGTGATCGCCCAAGGCGCCCCTGCCGAATTGAAGGCTGCCCTGGGCGGGGATCGGGTCACCCTGAGGGTGCGGGAGTTCAGTGACGCCGAAGAGGCTGAGCGGGTGCGTGCCCTGCTGCACGCCTGTGCCGGCGTGCGCCAGGTGGTGGTGAACCAGTCCCAGGGCTATTCCCTCAACCTGGTGATCGAGCATGACGGTGTGGTGGAGCAGCTGCGCCGCCAGCTCTCGGCAGCCGACCTGCCGGTGTTTGCCCTGGCCCAGAGTCGCCCCAGCCTCGACGATGTCTATCTCCAGGCCACCGGCCGCACCATGATGGATGCGGAGCTGGCCGTAGCTGGTAGCCGAGATCCCAAGGCCGAACGCAAAGCGAGCATGTGATGACGATCTCCCCTTCCCCCTCTCCAGTCACCTCTTCTCCTGCCCCCTCAGCCCTGGCCGAGATCAGCCAGGAAACTCTCGCCCTCACCGGCCGCCTGTTTGTGCAGCTGCAACGCCGACCCTCCACCCTGGTGGCCGGGGTGTTGCAGCCGCTGATCTGGCTGGTGCTGTTTGGAGCCCTGTTTGCCAAGGCCCCGGCGGGTCTACTGCCTGGCGGCATCAGTTACGGACGCTTCCTCGGGGCAGGCGTGATTGTTTTCACCGCCTTCAGTGCGGCCCTCAATGCCGGCCTGCCGGTGATGTTTGATCGGGAGTTCGGCTTCCTCAACCGGCTGCTGGTGGCGCCCTTGCGCTCCCGCAGTTCAATCGTGTTTGCTTCGGTTCTCTACATCACATCCCTCAGCCTGGTGCAGAGCCTGGCGATCATGGGCACCGCAGCCCTGCTGGGCTACGGCTGGCCAGGGGCAGGGGGCCTGCTGCTGGTGCTGGTCACCCTGCTGCTGCTCGTGTTTGCCGTCACTGCCCTGAGCCTGGGCCTGGCCTTCGCCCTGCCCGGGCACATCGAGCTGATAGCGGTGATCTTTGTGGCCAACCTGCCCCTGCTATTTGCCAGCACTGCACTGGCTCCGCTGTCGTTCATGCCCACCTGGCTCGGCTGGCTGGCGGCCCTCAATCCCCTGACCTTTGCGATCGAACCGATTCGCGCCGCCTATGCAGGGGAGCTCTCCCTTTCAGCGGTGGTGTTGGAAGCACCCTTTGGCACCATGACCACCGCAACCTGCCTGGTGGTCCTGGCGGTGCTGGCGGCAGGACTGTTTCTGTTGATTCGGCCGTTACTCGATCGCAAGCTCTCCTAGTCACCCCTGGCCCGGTGCGCAGTCAGGCTGGGGGCTGTCAGGCTAGGGTCTGTCAGGCTGGCTAGTGCGGTAGATCTTCCCCAGGGAGGCCCAGTGGTGGCAGAAGTTAGGCCCAATCCGAGCGGCCTGATCGTTTCGGTTCAGGCTCCGGAGGGTTCCCCCATGCGCCACCCCGATGTGATCGCGGCCATGGCGGAGGCAAGTCTGCGCAATGGTGCCCGCGGCGTGCGGCTGGAAAGCCCGGAACATATCGGGGCGGTGCGACGTCGCTGCCCCGATGCCCTGATTGTGGGCCTGTGGAAGCGCAGCTTCCCCGACAGCTCGGTGTACATCACCCCGGGCTGGCAGGAAATCCTTGCGGTGTGGGGCGCGGGGGCAGATGTGATCGCCCTTGACGCCACCGAGCGGGTAAGGCCAGGCGGCGAGGAGTTGGAGCAGCTGATCGGCCGGGCCAGGCGGGAGCTGGGGGCGCCGCTGATGGCCGATGTCGACAGCGTTGCCAATGGTCTGCGGGCCGCCGCCCTTGGCTGTGACTGGGTGGGAACCACCCTGTATGGCTATACGGAGGCAACGGCTGCCCTGAGCCCACCGGCTTGGAAGTTGCTACCGCTGCTCAGGCAGCAACTGCCCCCTGGGGTGAGCCTGGTGTGCGAAGGGGGCATCGCCAGCCCCCAGCAGGTGCGTCAGGCCCTCGATCAGGGTGCAGACCTGGTGGTGGTGGGCACCGCCATCACCGGAGTTGACCTCCAGGTGGCGGCCTACGTGCAGGCCTGCTGCTAGGGCTCACATCATCCCGGGCATTCCCATTCCGCCCATACCACCCATTCCGCCCATACCACCCATTCCACCCATACCACCCATTCCACCCATGTCGCCGCCGGCGGCGGGGGCTTCGGGTTCGGGCTTGTCGACGATTACCACTTCAGTGGTGATCAGCATCGAAGCGATTGAAACCGCATCTTGGAGGGCCAAGCGCACCACCTTGGCGGCATCGAGGATGCCCGCGCTGAGCAGGTCTTCGTAGACGCCGGTGAGGGCGTTGTAGCCCTTGCCCAGGCGCAGGATCTCGTTGGCCACCACGGCCCCGTCGGCGCCGGCATTGTGGGCGATCTGGCGCACGGGTTCGGCCAGGGAGCGCTGCACGATGCCAACGCCGGTGCGCTCATCGCCCTGGCTGGAAGCGGCCAGGCTATCCAGGCCCTGGGCCAGCTCAAGCAGGGTGCAGCCTCCGCCAGCAATGATGCCTTCCTCCACGGCTGCGCGGGTCGCATTGAGGGCATCCTCGATGCGCAGCTTGCGGTTTTTCAGCTCGGTTTCGGTGGGGGCGCCCACCTTGATCACGGCCACACCCCCGGCCAACTTGGCGATCCGCTCATTGAGCTTCTCGCGGTCGTATTCGGAATCGGTGTTGTCAAGTTCGCGCCGGATCGAGGCCACCCGGTCGGCAACGGCGGCCTGGTGGTCACCGTTGGCCACGATCGTGGTGCTGTCCTTGGTGATGGTGATGCGGCGCGCCTGGCCGAGTTCGGCCAGGCCGGTCTTATCCAGGGTCATGGCCTGGTCTTCGCTGACCACGGTGGCGCCAGTCAGGATGGCGATGTCACCCAACATGGCCTTGCGGCGATCACCGAAGCCCGGGGCCCGCACGGCGGCCACCTGGAGCACACCGCGGTTTTTGTTCACCACCAGGGTGGCCAGGGCTTCGCCTTCCACCTCCTCGGCCAGGATCAACAGGGGCCGCCCGCCCTTGGAAACGGCCTCGAGCACGGGCACCAGGTCGGCGATCGTGCTGATCTTGCGGTCCGTGATCAGGATCAGGGCGTTTTCGAAGACGCATTCGCGCCGCTCCTGGTCGGTGACGAAGTAGGGGGAGCTGTAGCCCCGGTCGAAGGCCATGCCTTCGGTGATCTCCAGCTCGGTGGCCAGGGAGGTGGATTCCTCCACCGTGATCACGCCGTCGGCGCTGACTTTGTCCATGGCCTCGGCGATCATTCGGCCGATCTCTTCGTCGTTGCCGGAGCTCACGGTGGCCACCTGGCGGATCGCCTCCCCGGCGACGGCCTGGGCGCGGGCGGCAATTCCCGTGACGATCTGGGCGCAGGCCCTCTCCATTCCCTTGCGCAGGCCCACCGGGTTGGCGCCGGCGGCCACGTTCTTGAGGCCCTCGCGCACCATGGCCTGGGCCAGCAGGGTGGCGGTGGTGGTGCCGTCGCCGGCGGTGTCCTTGGTTTTGCTGGCCACCTGCTGCATCAGCTTGGCGCCCACGTTCTCGAAGGGATCCTCGAGCTCGATCTCCTTGGCGATGGTGACGCCGTCATTGACGATGTCGGGGGCGCCAAATTTTTTCTCGAGTACCACGTTGCGGCCGCGGGGCCCGATGGTCACCTTGACCGCATCGGCCAGGGCATTGACACCCCTCTCGAGGGAGCCGCGGGAAGCGTCCGAGAAGCTGATCAGCTTGGCCATGGAGAGCGGTCGATTCGGGTGATTTCAGGGTCCCACAGCAGTCCCGCTCCACGCAGGGGGGTTGGGGTGGGGAAAGCCGAATCGATCCCCTCCTTGGGCTGCCGAATCCCGCCAGCCTCGATAGGGTCGACCTAAGCAGAAGGCGGGGAGATGGAGGATCTGCTGCAAACGGCCCTGGAAAGCGCAAACGAAGCGGTTGCGCTGGCGCCTGCCACCAGTGCAAATGCGATGGTGTTCGTAATGGTGGCGGTGTTCGGGGTGCTGATGGCCCTGGTGTACGTGCCGGTGAGGCTGTTCCTCACACTCACCGCCCGTAGCCGCCGTCTGCGCTTGCTGTTGAGAATTCGCCGGCTGCGCGAGGAGCTGGGTCAGCCGATCACCAATCCCTGAGGCCCTAGCGCATCACCATGCCGCCATCCACCTGCAGTACCTGGCCGGTCATGTAGGCGGCGGCGGGATCGGCGGCCAGGAAGCGCACGGCGCTGGCCACTTCGGCTGGCTGGCCCATGCGCCCCAGGGGGATGGCCGCCAGGATCGGCTCCTTGTTGAGCTCGGCGGTCATGTCGCTCTCGATGAAGCCGGGGGCCACCGCGTTGACGGTGACGCCGCGGCTGGCGAATTCGGCGGCGCTGCTGCGGGTGAGGCCGATTAGGCCCGCCTTGGCGGCGCTGTAGTTGGCCTGGCCCGGATTGCCCATCAGGGCCACGACCGAGGTGATGTTGATGATCCGGCCGGAGCGGGCCTTCAGCATCGTGCGGCTGACGGCCCGGGTGCAGAGGAACACGCCGGTGAGGTTGAGGTCGATCACGCTCTGCCAGTCGGCGGTTTTCATGCGCATCAGCAGGCCATCGCGGGTGATGCCGGCGTTGTTGACCAGCACATCGAGCCGGCCCTCCTTGGCCAGCACCGCCTTCACCATCGCCTCCACCTGCTCCTCCTCGGCCACGTTGGCCTGGTGGGCCCAGGCCCGGCCCCCGGCCGCGGCGATCTCGGCCACCACCGCTTCGGCTGCCTGCGGCGAGCTGGCGTAGTTGACAACCACCAGGGCCCCGGCGGCGGCCAGCTCCAGGGCTATGGCACGGCCAATACCCCTGCTGGCTCCGGTGACCAGGGCCACTTGGTCGGCCAGGGGAGCGGGGCTGGGCATCGCAGCTAGGGCTTCACTGGCGCTGATCGTATGGCGTGATCAGCCCAAGCCCAGGGCGGCCAGCACCTCGGCGCCCGTGAGCTGGCTGAGGGAGGTGGCGGAGCCCAGGCCCTGAACCCCGGCGCGCTTGGGCAGGCTGGTGGCCTCCCGGCCCAGGGCCACCAGCGGTATCCCCAGCAGCAGGGCCAGTTCAACCGTCAGCGGATCGCTGGCCAACACCACATCGACGCTGGCGATCTGGGCTGCCCGCTGACGTAGGGCCCCGGCCGTGGCGCCCCCCAGGGCCGCCTGGGTTCGCAGGTTGGGCAGTTTGATGCGGATCGCTGCCGGCAGGTCTTGCCACTGGCCGGCGGGCCAGTCGCCAGCCGCGCCTGAGGGGGCGAGCAGCAGCGCCGGCCCATCCCCGGCAGGCAGGGTGGCGGCGGCGGCGGCGAGATCTGCCTGGGCCAGGGTGAGGCGGAAGCTGTCGGCTTCAAGCCGCACCCCGATCGGTTGGAGATAGGCGGCGAGGGCCTGGTTGGGCCAGGTGTCAGCGCTGGGTGTGATCTTTTCGGTGGCGGAGAAACCACTGGCCGCAATTCGGGTGGGGATGTGGCTCAGGGACAGCATCAGGTCCATCTGGCGGCTGGGCGCCAGGTTGAAACACAGCTGAAAATCCGGCTCGCGCACCGATCCCATCAAGTTGGCCCAGTCGGCCAGGGTGGCCTGGTCGTAGGCGAAGGGCAGGGCCCGGCCCACCGCCGGATGCAGGCTCCAGATGGGCATGGCTGCCATCGGGCAGACCACCTGCACCTCGGCCTTGAGTTGGTCGGCCACCGCGGCGGCGGCGGCGAAACTCTGCAGCTGCTCGCTGCTGCTGCCCGGAATTAGAAACAGGGCGCGCATTGCAAGGGCATGGAGTCTGCGGCCTGATTGTATGGATTGGATCCGGTTTGACCCACTGAACGGGAGTTGCTTGTGCATTTGCTGATCGCCGCCGCCGGCAGCGGCCGCCGCATGGGGGCAGAGGGCAACAAGCTGTTGCTGCCTGTGGCGGGTCGGCCCGTGTTGGCCTGGACCCTGGAGGCCGCCCTGGCTTGCCCTGCCATCAGCTGGATCGGCATCGTCGGGCAGCCGCTGGATGGGGAGGCGATCGCCGCGATCGTGGCGGCGGCGTCTCCAGACCGGCCGGTCCGCTGGATCGTCGGCGGCGACACGCGCCAGGAGTCAGTGAG
>NZ_JAGQCR010000080.1:0-12169 GCF_024346295.1 Cyanobium sp. BA20m-14 | reverse complement strand
ATAGCATACCCCAGTTAATTTCGTGCTTAATGTCTTCTTGAGGGAAGTGCGAATTCTTTCGCCATACTTGCGCAGGTCAGAGACTGAGGCAAGTTGTACGAGTGTTGGATCTGCGCCGTCATGGATCTCAACTTTTTTACTGCCACCGAAAAAGTGAAATCTCACAATAATTTTCAGCCCGTCTTGATCTACTAAAACGTCAAAATGGGTTTTTGTATCCCTTTCGATGAGTCTAACTGGATCAATATCGCTCGAACATATTTCTCTCACGATGCGCAAGGCTTCGACCTCTTCGGAAGTGGTATCCAGCCTTAGATCCATGGTCGTCAAAGCCTATACAGATACACTAGCATTCCATACGGTGTCAGAGTGCAAAAGCCCAGGCAGCAAACTGATGACTACCTGAAGGCAAACCAGTCCAGTCTTTGGCTTGCTCCATCCTCGGCATTCTGAACCAACTCCACGCCCTTGACGCCTCCATCTTGCTGATACCAAGGATCACAGCAGACTGCGGAGAAAACCTGTTGCGCCTCGCCCAGGGTCTTAAATGAAGCAACCTTGACGACGCCCCAGGAGTCGTGGGTGTAGATCGCAAAGGGCATTCCATTTCCACTAATAGGGACCGCTAATTTATCAGTTTTGCGTTCCAGCTGGAGTTCCTCTACGGGGTTGAATCATTCATTGCCAACGCACAGATTTACAACGAGCAGACTGACAACGAACAGGTCACCACCTCAGACGTTATTGATCTTCTTCCCTGAATTGTGAATTGAAGGCAATGCCTGGATGGATCTGAGCATTCGTCAGGAGTTTGCATGCATCATATAAACAAATTTCCCAAAATTATCTGAGACCAATTGCGCGGCGACAATTAGGTAGGCGCGCCCGCCCACGTAGTTGACACCGGGCAGACCAATCGGCAGCTTAAGGATCAATTCAGGACAGTCTGAACCGTCTCAAGACTTGTCCAAAACGGAGAGGGTGGGATTCGAACCCACGGAAGGTTTCCCTTCAAACGATTTCGAGTCGTTCGCTTTCGACCACTCAGCCACCTCTCCAGCGGCCCCTCGGGCCTTGTGCACTTTAAGGATCGATCATCCCCGCACGGCCTGGAGGGATCCACTGGGGCCGCTGGCCGCCCAGGTTTCTGGCCAGCCCGAGGGGATGGCTCCGCTCAACCAGATCCGCTCGGCCCCGAGCCGCTGCAGCTGGGTGCGCTCCCGCTGCGAAGGGCGAAAACCCAGCCACAGGCCATCAAAACCGCCACGGCCAGGGCCGTAGCGCTCCTGCCAGGCCCAGAGCGCCTGGCGATCGGGCAACAGCAACCAGCGCCAGCGCCCCAGTTGCAACTCCATCGCCCGGCTTTCGATCGCCACGGGCGCAGCACTCAGGCCCTCGCTAGCCAGCCGTTGACCCGGCTGAAGGGGCAGGCTGCCATCGGCGCTGGCGAGCACCAGGCCTGCCTGGGCCCGCCAGCAATCGGGCTGCTCGGGCGCCAGCGGATCCAGCAGCAGGGCCCAGTCGAAGCGCTGCACCCCCAGGCCCCGGGCTAGCTGGCTGGCCTGACTGCAACTGAAGCCATCGGCGGAGCTGCTAACCAGTGCCGCCCGGCCCCGGTGCCGTGCCACCAGCAGGTCGAGCCGCCCCTGGTGCACCAGCAGCAGCTGGTCCGCACCCAGCAGGCTGAGGTGGACGGCCACGGCCACTACCAGCAAGCCAAGCCCCAGCAGGCGCCAGCGCCGGCCCAGGGCCGGCAGAACCAGGGCCAACAGGGCCAGGCTGAGCAGCAGCACCAAAAAGGGCGTCGGCCGGCCCAGTTGCCACTGGGCCATGGGCAGCTCAGCAAAGGCTTGCACCACCAGCACCAACAGCCGGCACAGCCAGTCGACGGGCACGGTGGCCAAGGGCAGCAACGGCGGCAACAGCACGGCCAGACAGGCCAGGGCCATGGCCCCCAGGGTGAGGGGTGTCAGCAGCGGCGCCACCACCAGGTTGGCGGGCACCGCATAGAGAGGCACCACGCCGAAGTGCAACAGTTGCAGCGGCAGGGTGTACAGAGAGGCCGCCAGGGGCACCGCGGTGGCCGCTGCCAACCAGCCTGGAAGCCAGCCAGGCAGCCAGCGGCGCAGACCCAGCTCCAGCGGCCGGGCCGAAAGCACCAGGGCTGCGGTGGCAACCACACTCAGCTGAAAACCAACGTCCAAGAGCCAATCGGGCCGGGCCAGCAGCAGGGCCAGGGCACTGGCGGCCAGGATTCCCAGGGGCCGACTGCGGTGGCCACTCTCGAGCACCGCCAGGGCCAGCGCCCCCATCAGCACCGCCCGCAGCACCGATGGCTGGGGCCCGGCCAGCAACACGAACAGACCCATCGCTGCTGCCGCCAGGCCCAGCCGCGCCGGCTGGGGCAAGCGGGCGCCAAGGGGCAGCACCACGCCCAGCAACACCGAGAGATGGAAACCCGAGGCCGCCAGGGCATGGGAGAGGCCCGACGCCCGGAAGGCCTCGCGCAGCTCGGCCGGCACCGGCACCACCGCACTGCCCAGCACCAGGGCCGCCAGCACCCCGCCGCGCTCGGGGCCTGCCTGCAGCACCAGGGCCTGGGCCATGCGACGGCGCAGATCGGCCACCGGCGTGGCGGGCCGCTCCAGCACATTGAAGTCCTGCACCTGCAGCTGGCTGAAGGCGCCCTGGCGAGCCAGCCGTTCGGCGGGGGCTGCCAGCAGTGGATGGGGCGAAGCCAGCGGCCGGCGCAGGCGGCCCCGCACCCGCAGGCGCCAGCCCTCCTGCAGGGGCGGACAGTCGCCAAAACGCAGCTCGGTGCGCCCCACCGGCAACTGCAGCAGGGCCCGGCAACTGCCGGTGCCAAAGCTGGAGCGCGGATCGCCCAGCAGGGTGCCCGTGAGCTCTAGCGGCAACTCTGCGCTGCTGGGGGCCTCCAGCAGCAGCACCGGGTCAGCCCCAGCGGGCTGGAGCGGCATGCACGCAACCAGCACCACCCGCAGCAGCAGCAGGGCCAGCAGCAGGCCCCACACCAGCGGTTTCAGCCTGCCCCCGCTGCCGCTCGCCACCACTGCCCCTTGCCCGTTGGTTAGGGAGCCAGGGTTCCCACGCCCCTACAGGCTGGGGATCTTGAGCAGCAGGTCGCAGGCCTGGCGGCTGGGCATCTGCTGACCCAGCAGCGGTGCCACCAGCGCGGCCACCGGCCGGAGCCGGCAGGGCCACACCGCCCGCTCACTCAGTCGCCCCAACTGGAAGCTGCCGCCAGCCAGCACCAGCAGCAACAGGCCTCGCTGCAGCGCAAACTTCATGGCGCCACGGCCGCAGGCTGGCGCTTGGCCGTATCCAGCAGCGGAAAGCCCAGGGCCTCCCGCTCGGCCAGCCAGGCCTCAGCCACCTGGCGGGCCAGGGTGCGGATGCGGCCGATGGTGGCGGTGCGCTCGGTCACCGAGATCACACCGCGGGCCTCGAGCAAGTTGAAGGTGTGGCTGCACTTGAGCACGAAGTCGAGGGCTGGGGCCGGCAGCTTGGCCGCCACCAGATCGGCGGCCTCAGCTTCGTAGATGGCAAACAGCTGCTTGAGCCGCTCCGGGTTGGAGGCCTCGAAGTTGTAGGTGCAGTGTCCCTTCTCAAAGGGCAGCCAGATGTCGCCATAGGAGCGGTTGCCGTCCCAGGCGAGCTCCCAGATGCTCTCCACATCCTGCAGATACATGGCCAGGCGCTCGAGGCCATAGGTGATCTCGATCGACACGGGCCGGCAGTCGAGGCCGCCGCACTGCTGGAAGTAGGTGAACTGGGTTACCTCCATGCCGTCGAGCCACACCTCCCAGCCCACGCCCCAGGCCCCCAGCGTCGGCGATTCCCAGTTGTCTTCTACGAAGCGGATGTCGTGGTCTATAGCGCGGATACCCAGGGCCTCTAAGGAGGCCAGGTAGGTCTCCTGGATGCCATCGGGCGATGGCTTGATCAGCACCTGGTACTGGAAGTAGTGCTGGGCCCGGTTGGGGTTGTCGCCGTAGCGGCCGTCGGTGGGACGGCGGCAGGGTTCGGGGTAGGCCACGGCCCAGGGCTCCGGCCCGATGGCCCTAAGTACCGTGTGGGGGCTCATGGTGCCGGCACCCTTCTCGGTGTCGTAGGGCTGCAGGATCAGGCAGCCGCGCTCAGCCCAGAATTTGTTCAGGGTCGCGGTGATGTCCTGGAAGTGCACGGGCTGGGCGGTGGGTGGATGGGTGGGTGGAGGTAGCTACCGATACGGCCTGCGGGGGCAAACCAAATAATGTTGCCGAAACAAGGGCAAAATTTGGCGCTTTTTCAGTGGATCGTCGAAGCGGATCATACAGATCTACTGGCACGCATGAATTTCCTGGTTGACTGCCTGGGCCTTCAAATAGATCAGGAGTATTCAAGCGGTGTGATGATCTTTGCGAGGGACAAAGAAAGGGCCAGACTCCCCTTACCCGCCCGAGTCACCGTAATCATATCTGCCAACAATGGTTCAGATAATGAGTTCCAGGTGGAGGTCAGAAGCTCCGAGCCCATGCTGCGTAGCGAGACCAGATGCGAGCTCATAGCAGCAGAATTACAAAAAGCCCTTAGCCGAGCTGAATAGATAAAATAGCGCACCCCATATATAAAAAACTCAACCCATCCCGACTCAAACCGTCCAAATTCAACCACCGTCAACCTTTCAGCCCAGCTTGGAACCTTTAGCCCCCGAGCTGACCGCAAGCAGATCCTCAAACTCCCCAGCGGGCATGGCCTTGCTCCAGAGCCAGCCCTGGCCCTGGTTAACCCCGCTGCGGCGCAGGAAAGTGGCCTCCGATTCCGTTTCCACTCCCTCAGCGATGACCTCAACATCAATGGCATGGCATCCCGCCACCAGCCACTTCACAAACCGCTGACGGAAGCAATCGGCATCTACACCAGAAACAATTGAACGGTCCAGCTTCACCTTGCTGAAGTCGAGATTAAGCATGTGGGAGAGGGGCGCATCTCCACTGCCGAAATCATCTACTGCGATGGTGTGAAGGGAGGTGAGCTCATGAATGAAGGCCAACTCATGTTCGCCGGCCACCTTGGCCTCGGTGACTTCAACCACCAGGCGGCAGCCCACCCTGCGCCTGAGGCATTCGAGATCCAGCACCTGCTTGGAGATGGGCCTGAAAAACATCTTGCCCGAACCGATGTATTGGCAAGAGAGATTTACAGACAACCACAGATTCGCTGGGATTCGATCGAGGGCCCGCAGGGCAAAAACAAACGAATCCTGGGTAACGGAGATATTCAGAACCGGATCTTCCTCCAGGGCCTGGATCTCTTCAGCGGTGGGCAGGTCATCGTTGGGACGCCAGAGCACCTCACCACCGCAGATGCGCCCGGAAGCCAGATCAAAGATGGGCTGGATGTGGAAGCTTTCCAAAGCCCTCAGGAGTGAAACCCCTTTGCAAAACCCAGCCTAATCGCCGCTCCAGGCAAGCCGCAGCAAAGGCACAGCAAAACCCCATCCCGGGCGCTTCAAGCCACCAGCTCCAGCAGGCCCATCAGGCCGCCGGCGAGGCAGCGATGGCGAGCAGCACTAAAGCCCGCCTCCAAGGCCAGCTGCTGCTGCTGCGAGGCGGTGGGAAAGCGGGCCAGGCTCTCTTCCAGGTAGGCGTAGTGCTCCTCAATGCCGAACTGCTCGGCAATGGGCACCACAACCCGGCGGAGGTAAAGGCGCTGGAACCCGGCTGCCGCCGAATTGGCACGCCCGACGGGACGATTGAAATCGAGCACCGCCGCCCGAGCAGCCGGGCGCAGCAGCCGCCTCAGCTCCCGCAGGCCGGCTGCGGGATCGGCCAGGTTGCGCAGGCCGTAGGCAATGACCGCCCCATCCCAACTTCCACTCGCCAATCCGGTTGCCATGGCATCGCCCTGCTGCCAGCGCAGCTGCAGCCAGGGCTGCAGAGCGGCCCGCCGCGCCGCCACCGCCAGGGGGGCCGCAGCGGCATCGAGGCCGAGCACGCTGCCGCCTGGTCGCACCCGGGCAGCCAGCACGATGGCCAGGTCGCCGGTGCCGCAGCACAGATCCAGCAGCTGCTGGCCAGGCCGGGGTTGGAGCCAGGCCATGGCCTGGCGTTTCCAGAGGCGATGGAGGCCGAAGCTGAGCAGGTCGTTGAGCTGGTCGTAGCGGGGCGCGATCTGCTCAAACAGATCTTGAACAGAGGCGGGATTGCCCGGCTTAAAGCTGCCCATCCCAGGGCAGCACGATGGAGTCGAGGCTGATACCTGCGCCCAGATCCGGCAGGGGCTGCAGGCCCCGGGCCTCGAGGCGGCCGGGGCCGGTGAAGGTGAGCACCATCACCGTGGCCAACCCCACGGCCGCCGAACACACCATGCAGCCAGCCAACATCAGCGAGAATTCACGCCGATCGCTGGCGGCCTGCATCAGCTGCAGCGCCCAGGCCACCAGGGCCACTACGGCGGCCACCATGCCCAGGGCAATGGCCGTGGAGGCAGGGGCGGAGAGGACGGGCAGGGCGGAGAGCAAGGGGCGACCGGGCAGTGACCGAGGGATGCAAGACCGTGGGCTGACGTGGGTTGTAACAACCCTTTTCACAATGTAACGACGGTTAACAGGGCAGCGTGGGAGGCCCGGCCAGGGGTCTGATGGGCAGCTGACGCGCGATCAGCTCACGCTTGATCTGCTCGAGCGTCAGCACTCCGTCATGGAGCAGGGAAGCCAGCAGAGCTGCTGAAGCATGGCCCCCTTCAGGCCCGGGATCAAGGGCCTGGGCGATGTGGTCGATCGAGCCGGCCCCGCCGGAAGCAATCACCGGCACGGACACCGCATCGGCCACCGCCCTGGTGAGCTCAAGGGCGTAGCCGGCCTGGGTGCCATCGCCATCCATCGAGGTGAGCAGGATCTCGCCGGCGCCCAGCGCCACCACCCGGCGGGCCCAGGCGACCGCATCGAGGCCGGTGTTCTCCCGGCCACCCTTGACATACACGTCCCAGCCACCGGCGGGGCGGGCCCGGGCGTCGATGGCCACGACGATGCACTGGCAGCCGAAGCGCTCCGCACCGCGGGCCACCAGCTCGGGATCACGCACGGCGGCGGAGTTGAGGCTCACCTTGTCGGCACCGGCCCGCAGCAGCGCGGTGATGCCCTCAACGCTGCTGATCCCACCGCCCACGGTGAAGGGGATCGTGACCGCCTCGGCGCAGCGACGCACCAGCTCCACCAGGGTGGAGCGGCCCTGGTGGCTGGCGGCGATGTCGAGAAAGACCAGCTCATCGGCCCCCGCGGCGCTGTAGCGACAGGCCAGTTCCACCGGGTCACCGGCATCCCGCAGACCCACGAAGTTCACCCCCTTGACCACCCGGCCATCGGCCACGTCCAGACAGGGGATGATCCGCTTGGCAACCATGGACGGGGGCTCCGGTAAGCGCTGTTAATGTTGCGCCACTTTCCAGTCGCGCCGGCCATGTCCCAGGCTGCCACCATCAACGTTGGCTCCAAGGTGCGGATCACCCGGGTGCGCGACCGCATTTCCACTGAGATGGTCGAGGCCCTCAAGGCTGACGCCACCGGCACCGTGACCGGCTTTCGCACCGTGGACGGCAAGGGCATCGGCGTGGTGGTGGCCCTCAGCGGTGGCCAGACAGCCTGGTTCTTTGACGACGAAATCACCCTCTCCTGAGGCCCAGGCCCTTGAGCAACAGCCCCAACCCTGAAGCTGCCAGCGGCGCCGGAGCTCGCCAGCTACTGGGCATGAAGGGTGCCAGCGGCACCAGCAGCATCTGGAAAATCCGGCTGCAGCTGATGAAGCCGGTCACCTGGATTCCTTTGATCTGGGGGGTGCTCTGCGGCGCCGCCGCCTCCGGCAACTTCCATTGGACCTTCAGCGAGGTGGGCGCCTCGATCGCCTGCATGCTGATGAGCGGGCCCCTGCTGGCCGGCTACACCCAAACCCTCAACGATTACTACGACCGCGAGATCGACGCGATCAATGAGCCCTACCGGCCGATCCCCTCAGGGGCCATCCCCCTTGGCCAGGTGAAAGCCCAGATCTGGATCCTGCTGCTGGCGGGCCTCGGCGTGGCCTACGCCCTGGACCTATGGGCGGGCCACGGCACGCCGGTGCTGCTGCTGCTGGCCCTGGGCGGCTCGTTTGTGAGCTTCATCTATTCGGCACCGCCGCTGAAGCTCAAGCAGAACGGCTGGCTCGGCAACTACGCCCTGGGCGCCAGCTACATCGCCCTGCCCTGGTGGGCAGGCCAGGCCCTGTTCGGCCAGCTCACCTGGACCACCGCCATCCTCACCCTGGCCTACTCCCTGGCGGGCCTGGGCATCGCCGTGGTCAACGACTTTAAGAGCGTTGAGGGCGACCGGGCCCTGGGCCTGCAGAGCCTGCCGGTGGCCTTCGGCATCACTAGGGCCAGCTGGATCAGTGCAGGCATGATCGATCTGTTTCAACTGGCGATGGTGGCCGTGCTGATCGCCATCGGTCAGCATTTCGCCGCCGTGCTGCTGGTGCTGCTGATCATTCCCCAGATCACCTTCCAGGACATCTGGCTGCTGCGCGACCCGGTGGCCTTCGACGTCAAATACCAGGCCAGCGCCCAGCCCTTTCTGGTTCTCGGCATGCTGGTGACTGCCCTGGCGATCGGCCACAGCACCCTGGTTAGCTCCAGCCCTCTGGTCAGCTGAAGTGAGCGGCGCAGCCACCCGCCAGGCCCCAAAGCCCCGCCGCCGCCCCAACCTGGTGCGGGCCGGGCTGCTGGCCGCCCTGATCGGGGGCGGTGTGGCCTGCGGCCAGGCCGCCCTGGTGGCTGGCCTCGACAGCCTGCTGCCGGATGCCCGCGGCATCAACCATTTCAACCGCCCGGGCACCCTCACGATCCTCTCGGCCGATGGCAAGGTGGTGCACAAGATCGGGCCGGTGACCCGTGAAAAGCTCACCCCCGAAACCCTGCCAACCCTGGTGGAGCAGGCCTTCATCGCCGCCGAAGACCGGCGCTTCTACCAGCACAACGGCATTGACCCGGTGGGGATCGGCCGGGCCCTGGTGCGCAACATCAGCAAGCGGTCGGTGGAGGAAGGGGCCAGCACGATCACCCAGCAGCTGGCCCGCACCGTTTTCCTCAGCCAGGACCGCACCCTGGTGCGCAAGCTGAAGGAGGCCGCCCTGGCCGGCAAGCTCGAGCGCCAGCTGAGCAAGGCCCAGATCCTCACCGAATATCTAAATGTGGTGTATCTGGGCTCAAGTGCCTACGGCGTGGCCGATGCGGCCTGGGTGTACTTCTCGAAAACCCCCGACCAGCTCAACCTCCCCGAGGCTGCCCTGATCGCCGGACTGCCGCCGGCACCCTCGGTGTATTCCCCCCTGGTGAATCCGGATCTGGCCCTGGAGCGCCGGGCGGTGGTGCTGCGGCGCATGCAGGAGGCCGGCTTCATCAGCAGCAGCGAGCAACAGCAGGCCGAGGCTTCCCCCCTGGAGCTCAAGCCTGCCGAACCCAAGTATTGGGACAGCCAGGCCCCCTACTTCAGCAGCTGGGTGCAGCAGGAGCTGCCCCAGGTGCTCACCCCCGAGCAGCTGGAAGTTGGCGGATTGACCGTGCGCAGCAGCGTCAACCTGGCCTGGCAGAAGGAGGCGCAGAAGGCGATCAACACCTACGCCAGAGGGGATATGGAGGGGGCCCTGGTGGCGATGGAGCCCGGCACTGGCCTGGTGCGGGCGATGGTGGGCGGCACCGACTTTCTCGACAGCCAGTTCAACCGGGCGGCCCAGGCCCTGCGTTCCCCCGGCTCCACCTTCAAGTTGTTTGTCTATCTCACGGCTCTAAAGGAGGGGATGCTGCCGGAGCGGGTGCTGCGCGATTCAGCCCGCTGCTTCCGCGGCTACTGCCCGAAGAATTTTGGCAACCGCTACCTGGGCTCGGTTTCGATGGTGGTGGCCCTGCAGAACTCGCTCAATACGGTGGCGGTGGCCCTGCTCCAGGAGCTGGGCTTCGACAAGGTGATCGCCACCGCCAAGAGCCTGGGCATCAGCCGGGAACTGGGGCGTTTCTACCCGATGGCCCTGGGCGCCTACGAGCAGACCGTCCTGGACATGACCGCGGCCTACGCCGCCATCAACAACGGCGGCATCTACGTCAAACCGACTCCGTTTGAGGAAATTCTCGGGCCCAACGGCGAGCTGCTCTGGAGCCGGCGGGTCGAGGGCGACCCCGGCAAGCGGGCGGTCAACAGCGACATCGCCGCAATGATGATGTGGATGCTGCAGCGGGCCGTGCAGTCGGGCACCGGCGGCGGCGCCGCCCTGCCGAATCGACCGGTGGCGGGCAAAACCGGCACCTCTGAGGGGGGCCGGGACCTGTGGTTCATCGGCTCGATCCCCCAGCTCACCACAGGCGTGTGGCTCGGCTACGACGACAGCCGGGGCACCAAGGACACCAGCGTGGTGGCCACCTACGCCTGGCGGGCCTTCATGGCGCCGATCACAAAAAACCTGCCCGTGCGCCAGTTCCCGCCCAGGCCGGAGCTGCAGGACACCTACCGGGGTGGAAAGAAACCGCCGGAGCGGGCCAAGGCGACTTACCGGCCCGGCGACGACCTGCCCTACCGGGTCCCCCAACCCCTGGAACTCGATCCCAGCCCCAGCCTGGAGGGCGAGGTAGCGCCAATCCAGCAGCAGGAGAGCCAGGCACCGGCCGCCCCGCCGAGCTCAGCGCCAGCCACCGCCCCCCCTCCAGCCCTGGAGGCGCCGCCGCCACCTGTGACCGCACCCACTCCGCCCTAGGCCCCTGGCGGCGCTGCCTGCAGCAGGGCGGCATAAAAGCCATCGCCGCCGCCGGGGGCGGGCCAGCGCTGCCACTGCTGCAGACATTGCCAGGCCGGATGGTCGCCGAGGAAGGCCTGCAGCAGCTGGCTGTTCTCAGCGGAATTGACGGTGCAGGTGGCATAGACCAACTGACCGCCCGGCTTGAGCAGGGGCAGCAGGGCCTCGAGGAGGCGGCGCTGCAGCAGCACCAGATCGCCGATCAGGGCAGGGGTGATGCGCCAGCGGGCATCGGCGTGGCGGGCCAGGGTGCCCAGGCCCGAGCAGGGGGCATCCAGCAGGATGCGATCAAACCAGCCGCACCACTCGGGTTTCTCGGCCGCCAGCTCGGTGGCATCGGCAACCAGGGTGTGGATGGAGCCCAGGCCGAGCCGGGCGGCGTTGACACCCACCCGGCGCAGGCGGCCCTCGGAACGATCCACCGCCCACACCTCGCCCTGGTCGCCGATCAGTTCAGCCAGGTGGGTGCTCTTACCGCCGGGGGCAGCGCAGGCATCGAGGATGCGCTCGCCGGGCTGGGGATCCAGCAGCAGTCCCACCGCCTGGGCAGATCGATCCTGCACGCACCAGTGGCCCTCGCCATAGCCGGGCAGGTGGCGCAGCTCACCGCTGCGGCCCCGCAGCGTGAGGCCATTGGCCAGCTCCGGCAGGGGGGCCGCCTCCAGCCCGGCGGCGGCAAAGGCCTCCAGCACAGCCGCCCGGCTGGTACGCAGGGGGTTGACGCGCAGGTCGAGGGCGGGGGGCTGGTTGCAGGCGGCCGCGAACAGCTCGGGCTCGGGCCACTGCATGGCCAGCTCCGCCAGCCAGGCGGGCAGGGAGTGGCGCATGCCCAGGCAGCCGGCGGGATCGGCGGGCAGGGGGCCCAGGCCATCCCAGGGCTCAGGTTTGGCCCCCGCGCGCCTGCGGCCGCAAGCCCTAAGTAGGCCATTGACCACCGGCGCCAGCCGGCCCAGGCCGCCCTGCTTGGCCAGCTCCACGCTGGTGCTCACCGCCGCCGAGGCCGGCACCCGAGTGCTGAACAGCAGTTGGTAGAGCCCCAGGTGCAGCAGCCAGCGCAGCTTGGGGGGCTGGCGGGCGGCGGGCACCTTGCCAAGGGCATCAAGCCAGCCGTCGAGCAGGCGCCGCTGGCGGATGGCCCCATAGGCCAGCTCGGTGGCCAGGGCGCGGTCGGCGCCTTCGAGGGGATGGCGCTGCAGCTCCCGCTCCAGGGCCAGGTCGGCGTAGGCCCCCGCCCCCACCGCCAGCAAAACCTGCCAGGCCAGCTGGCGCGGCGCCAGACCCACCGGGGGTGACTCCGGGGCGGCGACAGACTGCAAGGCGGCGGGGTCGGGGGGCATGGCTCCACACCTAGC
>NZ_JAGQCR010000008.1:0-32033 GCF_024346295.1 Cyanobium sp. BA20m-14 | reverse complement strand
AAGCACAAACGGACTAACAAAAAAGCTTCCGACTTTCAAAATTCCCCTCAATTCCCGTGCTTGTTCAACTTTCACAATGGCTGCTGATTTCAGCTCCCTGTTGGGCAGGGCAGCAGGCCAGCTGACCGGCCGGTTACGGTTGCCGAGATTTGCCTACTACATATGCCTGGCTTGGCTGCCATCCCCCCTGAAGTGCTCTCCCGCGCTGGGGTGGCCTACGTGCACTACGTGAGCTTCATGCTCTGTTTTGGCGCCTTGGTGCTTGAGCGGCGCTTGATCAAGCCAAATCCAAACAAGGCCGATGCCACCTTGATGGTGATCACCGATGTGGTGTATGGCCTGGCAGCCCTTGCCCTGCTTGTGAGCGGGATTCTGCGGGTTCTGTACTTCGGCCAGGGAAGCGAGTTTTATACGGAGAACCCCCTGTTCTGGTGGAAGGTTGGGCTCTATCTAGGGGTGGGAGGGCTGTCGCTGTACCCCACCATCACCTACATCCTCTGGGCCATCCCGCTGCGCAAGGGCGAGCTGCCCCAAGTAAGCGAAGCTCTCGCCACCCGTCTGGGCTGGATTCTCAATATTGAGTTGGTGGGCTTTGCCCTTGTGCCCCTACTAGCCACCTTGATGGCCCGCGGCGTCGGCCTGCCTGCCTGATGCTGCGGCGATTAAGCCGGCGATTAAATCGAGCGAGCCTCCCGGCTTGCGGCCTGGTGCTTGCTCTGGCGCTTTTTCCAGCCAGGGCCTTGACAGCCGAAGCAGCTGGGGGTGATTACCGCCAGCTGCTGGTTCCCACACCCCACGGCTGGCCCAAGCGTCAAAGTTGGTGCGTGTGGATCGAGCCCGCCGCAGCCGACGGGCCTGCCGCCCGCTGGGATCAGCTTTGGCTGCAAGCCGTGGAAGCGGCGCTGGCAAGCTGGGCTGAATTGGTCACGATTCACCGCAGCGAAAGCAGGGAATCGGCCCAAGTACAGATATTGAGGCGCCGGCCACCTCTGCAGCGGGGCCGGGCCAGCCATGGCCGAGCCGAGCTAGCTCTGGCGACGAACAAGCCAGGCGACCCCCCAAAAATCGAACCGCGGGTACTGGTGAGCATCAGCCCTGGGCAGCGACCGGACGCCATCCAGGCCACGGCCCTGCACGAACTTGGCCACGCCTTCGGGATGTGGGGACACAGTGATCAGCCCCAAGACGCCATGGCGGGCGTGCCCGGGCCAACCCCCGTGCTGCAACTCACGGCCCGGGATCGGGCCACTTTTATGTGGCTGCAACAGCAGCCCGGTCTTCCAGGCAGTGACTCAACTGCAGCCGGGGACCAGGTCGGCTGCCATTAATTGCGCAATGTTGCGCATTGTCAAGTTGTCTGATAATCCAACGAATCTTTTAAAGAGCGCTTGAAAAAACTTATACGTTGCTCGCCTTGAGGATTTTTCAGCCCTGTGCCCTTGCCCGTTCTGGCCACCAAGCCACTCACCAACAGCGCTCGTGTCAGCAGCTTTCTGGCCGCCGGTGAGGAAAGCCCCCGCCAGATCGACACCACTTGCCTGGTGCGGGATCCGGCAGCCACCGATGCTGTGATTGAGCAGGCCTACCGTCAGATCTACTTTCACGCCTTCAAAGTGGACCGTGATGCGGTGCTGGAATCCCAGCTGCGCTCCGGTCAGATCAGCACCCGCGACTTCATCCGCCAACTCCTGCTCTCGGAGAAGTTTCAGAGGGATTTTTATCGCTGCAATAGCAATTACAGGGTGGTGGAACAGGTGGTGGGTCGGGTATTTGGCCGACCGGTGCATGGCCAAGCTGAACAGATCGCCTGGTCGATCGTGATCGCCGAGCAGGGTCTGCCCAAGTTTGTTGACGCGCTACTAAATTCCGACGAATACCGCGACAACTTCGGCGACAACCTGGTGCCTTTTCAGCGCTCGCGGGTACTTCCCGGCCAGGACGTAGGCACCATGCCCTTCAACCAGCAAGCCCCCCGATACGACTCCTACTGGCGTGAGGCAATGGCCAGGCGCGCGCCCACTGGAGGATTAAACCCCTGGACAGACGGCGGCGGCTGGGCCCGCCCAGCCTGGCTGGAAGGCCAGCCCACACCAAGGGTCCAAGCTATCTGGCAATACACCGTGGCAACTGGAGGCTTCGTGCTTACCGGCCTGGTGATCTGGATTGCTGCGGCCATGCTCAGCACAGGCTGAGGCGGCCCTCAGTCCCGCCGGGGCGCGCCGCGGCGGGCGGCCAGCACCTGCTGCACCTGCCGCCAGCTGACTCCGTGGTGGGCAAGGGCTACCTGCAGGTGGAAGACGATATCGGCCGCTTCAGCGGCGATCTCGGCGGCGTTGTCGTCCTTGCAGGCCATCACGAATTCGGCGCTCTCCTCCCCGATCTTCTTGAGGATGCGGTTGTCGCCCCCCTCCAACAATTTGTTGGTGTAGCTGCCGGGCTCGGGAAGGTCGCGCCGCCCTTCGATCACCCGCATTAGTTCGGTGCAAACATCTGCCGGCGGCTGAGCGGCCGATGGCCCCCCGGCCGTGGGCTCGGGACCGTTGTCGTAAAAGCAGCTGCGGGCACCGGTGTGGCAGGCCACATCGCCGCTCTGCTCAATGCTGAGCAGCAGCACGTCAGCGTCACAGTCGTAACGCAGGCCCTTGAGCTGCTGGATATGGCCGCTGGTAGCCCCCTTATGCCATAGCTCCTGGCGCGAGCGGCTCCAGTAGTGCACCTCGCCGCTGGCGAGGGTGCGCTCGATCGCCTCCTGGTTCATCCAGGCCACCATCAACACGGCGCCATCGAGCCAGTCCTGGGCGACCGCGGGGATCAAACCAGCTTCGTTGAAGCGCAAGGCCCCAATGAATTGAGGGTCTGGGGGCTGAAATACTGCTGACAAGGCCCTTGCGCTGCTGCTGTCCCGATCCTGACCCATGCCCACTCCGGCCTACAGCTGCAGTAAAACCTTCAGCGGTTATCCCTGTTGCCATCGCCAATGGCGCCACCAGGGCCACTGCCGCTTCGTGCATGGTTACAGCCGCAGTTTTAGCTTCTGGTTTCGGGCCAATGAACTCGACGACTGTGGATTTGTGGTGGATTTCTCCAGCCTGAAAGAGCTCGAAGCCCGGCTGGCAGATCAATTCGACCACACCTTTCTGGCCAATGCCGATGACCCCCTCCTCTCCACCTGGCGCCAGCTGCACGACCAGGGCGCCCTCGACCTGCGCGTGATGGCCAATGTGGGCATGGAGGCCAGCGCGGAGCTGGTGTGGGGCTGGGCAAACGAACTGCTGCACGGCCGCGACAGCGGCCGCAGCTGCTGCTGGAAGGTGGAGGCGAGGGAAAACGAGAAAAATGCCGCCTGTTTTGAAGCCCTTCCCGGGTGGTTCAAACCCTGACATCAAGCCAGCAATGACTGGGCCAGGGGCGCGGGGCTCCTATCTTGCGCCTCAATGAACCGCCACCGCCCGATGGGCCGCTTGCTCCAACTGCTGACCGCTGCCCTGATGCTGCCCGCTGCCGCCCTGGCTCAGACCAGCCCAGGTGGAGGTGGGGTTCAGGCGCTATATCCCAGCAAGGCCGCGGCCGAAAAAGCCGCTAAACATTTCCACTGCACCGGAGCGCACCAGATGGGCGATAAATGGATGCCCTGCGCCAAACATGGCGATGGCCATGGCAGCCATACGCCGGCTCATTAATGCCCAAGTGCGGCGACAAACCCAAGCTGCTGGCCATCGGCATCGCACCCCTGGGCATCATCTCGATCGGCATCGTGCCAATGGGGGTCGTGAGCATTGGGGTGGTGCCGATGGGCGTGCTGAGCCTCGGTGCCGTGGGCATGGGGGTGATCAATATCTGCGTGGTGGGCATGGGCATCGTGGTGGCTGGCGTCAATGTGATGGGTATCTGGAACCCCGGAGCCAGCACCCCCCACCAGCACCACCAAGCGGCCACCGGAACCCATACCCCAAATATCTACGCCTACCCAAGCAAGCAGGAAGCCCTGATCAAAGCCAAACAGCTGGGCTGCAACGGCGTCCATGCGATGGGTTCGATGTGGATGCCCTGCGCCACCCATCCCGAGCTCGAGCCACCCCCAGCTGCGCAAAGCCAAAGGCCCTGAATCAGCGTCCATGATGGCCATCCCTGCGGGTTGCTCTTGGCACAGCTGGCGACCGCCTGGGCAATTTTTCAGGGTTTGCTGCTCGAAGCCCTGCCGTTTCTGCTGATTGGCGTCGGTATCGCCAGCCTGGCCCGCTGGCTGGCCCCTGGAGGTGCCTGGCTGCGGCAGCTGCCAGCCCACCCCCTGCTGGGGCCCCTCACCGGTGCCGCCCTTGGCTTTGCCCTGCCCGCTTGTGAATGCGGCAATGTGCCGGTGGCGCGGCGGCTGCTGGCCGGTGGTGCGCCGGTTGCTACGGCCCTGGGCTTTTTGTTTGCCGCGCCGGTGCTGAATCCAATCGTGCTGGCCAGCACCTGGGCCGCCTTCCCCAACCAACCCTGGCTGCTGGCGGCCCGCCCCGGAGCAGCCCTGCTGCTGGCGGTGCTGCTGGCCACGGTGCTGCGCCTGCTGCCCGAGGCCGAATTACTAGATCCAGTGCTGCTTGAAGAACGGCGGCTGAGTCAGCCCTTGACCCAGGTGGGGCTGCTGGAGCGTCGCAGCGGAATTGTGGGTGCCATCGGCGCCAAGGTGCAGCCCGTCAAGGTGGCGCGGCCGCCCTTGCAGGAGGTGCTCCAGCACGGCAGCCGCGAATTTCTCGATCTGGCCGCCCTGCTGGTGCTGGGTTGTGCCATCGCCGCCACGGTGCAGACCTTGCTGCCGCGCAGCTGGCTGCTGGCGGTGGGGGGGGCTCCAACCATCTCTGTGCTGAGCCTGATGCTGCTGGCGGTGGTGGTTTCGGTTTGCTCCAGCGTCGATGCCTTCCTTGCCCTTGGCTTCGCTGCCCAGGTCACCCCGGGAGCGCTGCTGGCCTTTCTGGTGCTGGGCCCGGTGGTCGACCTGAAGCTGCTGGGACTGTTCCGGGTGCTGTTTAAGCCCAAGGCCATCGCCCTCACCAGTGCCGCCGCAGCGGTGGCCGTGCTGGTGCTGGGGCAATGGGTCAATTTGCTGCGGCTGTGATGCGCGCCTTCGCCCTGGGGCTGTGGGGAGCCGTGCTGCTGCAAAGCAGCCTCAGCGGCAGGCTGGATCTCTTGCTCAGCGGCGTTTTCCACCCACTGGTGGCGCTGAGCGGTGTGGCATTGCTGCTGCTGGCTGGCCTGCTGCTGGCTGAACTGGCTCTAAGGAGCAAGGAAAGCCCAGCCCCATCGCGACGCCAAGCCATCCCAAAAATCTGGTGGCTGAGCGCCGCAGTGGCTTTGCTGGTGTTGGCGATTCCCCCCAACCCCTCCTTCAGCACCCTGGCCGCCAACCGGCCCGCCGAGCTGGGCGATGAGGCTGAGCTGAGCTTCGTGCTGCCGCCAGCCCAGCGCAGCCTCACCGATTGGGTGCGCTTGCTGCGCAGCCAACCCGACCCCAGCCTCTACGCGGGTGATCCCGTGCGGATCAGCGGCTTTGTCTTGCCCCAGCCGGGTGAGCCCCCCCAGCTGGCCAGGCTGCTGGTGCGCTGTTGTCTCGCCGATGCCACCCCGGTGGGCCTGCCTGTGCGCTGGCCTGCCGGCCCGCCGCCCCGGGCGGATCAATGGCTGGCGGTGGAAGGCACCATGGCTATTGAAGAAGGCAACGGCCAGAGCCGCAGCGTGGTGGTAGCGCAGCGAATCACTCCGATTGCCCGGCCCAAGCGCCCCCTGGAACCATGACGGCAACGGGGCAACGGATCACGTTGGTGCTGGCGGCAGGAGTCGCCCTGGCCTTGCTGCAGCAACAACTACTGCTACGACGCCCACCACGGCTGCTGGAGCTGGAGTCAAGCAGCGCCAGCTCCGGTCCAGCAGCCCTAGACCTGCGCTTCAGCCGACCGATGAGCAGATCCAGCCTGGTGGGCTCCAGCAGCCTGCAGCCCCAGCTGGCCTGGCTGTGGCTGGGGGAAAGCAACCCCCTGCGCCTGCTGCTGCTTCCAGGCCAAACCATCCCCGGACCATTGCGGTTGCTGCTGGCAGGGGTCGACCGCCGCAACCTGCCCCTGGGCCGCCAGCAGTGGCTCTGGGACCCCCGGCCGCGCTTGCTGGCGGTGGTGCCCGTGGCCGGCGGCGAACAGCTGCAGCTGCAACGGCGCGATGGCAGCTGGCAGGCGCTAACCCCGGTGTGGCCGCAGCTGGCCCAAGTGCAGCCCCTCGGCAACGGTGCCGGTGTGGCCGTGCTCAGTGGTGATGGCATGGGCAGCCACCGTCTCTGGCTGCTGCCGCTGCAGCAACACAACCTGGTGCGCGAACCGCGGCGCCTCTCGGAACCGGTGGCGGGTGGGCTTCAACCCCTAGACGACGCAGCCCTGCTGTTTGCCCACCTGAGTAGCAACCGACGCGGCGACCTGCTGGTGCAATCGTCCACCACCGCCCTGGATCCGGGGAGCACCAGCGTGCGTACCGCCCAGGGGCGCCAATGGCCCCTGCCCCACTCTGCTTCTGGCCCCATGCAGCTGATCCCCGAGGGAGGCGGGGTGGTGGTGCCTGAACTGGAAGGCCTCACCCTGCACAACCTGCCGGGCCAGCCCCGCCGGCGCCAGCTGCTGCCCGGCAGTAGGGAGCTCAGCAGTTTCTGCCCCGTGAGCGGCCGCGCCCTACTTGTGCGGCACTGGCCCGACTACCGGCGCTCCCTAGAGCTGGTGGAGCCGGGTCAACCGCCGCGGCAGCTTTGGATCGGCAGCGAAGCCGTCCTGGCCAGCGCCTGCGACCGGGGTGGGGATCGGGTCTGGCTGGTAGTGAGCAACTGGGCGCAGGGATCCCAGCCCCTGATGCTGGCCCTCGATCGCCGCGGCCAACTGCTCAAGCAACGCTCCTTGAAGGGCTGGGAGGTGGAGCCGGCAGCGCCGATGTTGTTTGATCCCACCCGCCAGCAGCTGCTGCTCACCCTGCGCTCAGGCAGCCACGCCAAGCCGTTGCTGGTGGATGGCAGCAGCCTCAGCCTGCAACCCCTGGCCAAGCCGGTGCGCCTGGCCCTGTGGCTACCCGCTGGCTGATAGGCGCCGGTGCTGCAGTGAGGCCAGGGGCAGCAGGCCCATGCACAGCACCCCGATCAAGGGACCGGGCGGCAGGTTCACAGCTGGCTGGATCGCCAACAGAAAGCCGCCACCGCTGATCCCCATACCCACCAGGGCTGAGCGCCAGAGGGCTCGGCGCAGGCTGGCGGCTCCAGCCAAAGCCACTAGGGCCGGAGCACCCATCAAGGCAATCACCAGCACCACCCCCACGGCGGTCATGGCGCTCACCACCGTGAAGGCCGTCACCAGGGTGAGCAGTAGCCGCAGCCGCTGCACCGGCAAACCAGCACTGGCGGCGCCGAGGGGATCCACCCCCAGATACACGTAGTGGTGATAGCGCCAGGCGAGCAGCAGCAGCACTGCCACCAGGGCCAGCAGGCTGCGCAGCAGGTCGGCAGGAGCGGCGGCCAGCAGATCGCCAAACAGCACCGCCTCCAGATCGACCCGGATGTGCAGCAGGGGAATCAACAGCACCCCTAAACCGAGAAAGCCAGCCAGCACGGTGTTGAGCACCGCCTCATCGCCCCCTTCCCCAGAACGATCACCACGGCTGAGCCGCTCCGCCAACAGGGCACCGGCTAGGCCGCTGATCACCCCACCGAGGCCCGGATCAAGCCGCAGGGCCAGCGCCAGGGCCAAACCCGGCAACACCGCGTGCGACACGAGATTGGCCAGGAACAGGCGCCGCTGCACCAGCAGCAAGGTGCCGGCCAATGGGCAGAGGCCGCCGATCACCAGCGCCAGCACCAGGGGCAGCAGCCACCAAAGAGTCTCCATAGGATCAGCGAACTACGCCCCAGCCACTCTGGCCATGCCCACCCAGGTTGCCGCGTCAAGCGACCGCCAGCAGCTACTGCTTACGGCGTTGCGCCAAGCCGACCGGGAACTCTCCGGCCAGGACCTGCACGCCCTGCTGCGCCAAGGCTCCCAGCCCATGGGGCTGGCTACGGTTTACCGCCACCTGCGCCAGCTGCAGCAGCGGGGCTGGATCCGCTGCCGCCACCTGCCCAGCGGCGAGGCTCTGTTCGCCCCCACAGAGCGCGACGAACACCACCTCACCTGTGTCGACTGCGGCGCCACGGTGGTTCTTAATAACTGCCCCATGCACGACGTGCACCTAGACGGCGGCCAGAGCGCAGGCTTCCAGCTGCTATTTCACACCCTGGAATTTTTCGGACTCTGCGGAAGCTGTCAACAGCGCCAGGCCAGCTAGCAGCAGCAGGCCATCAACCGCAGCAGTGGTTGCCTACCCGCAGGTCGCCGAGGGCCTGGCGCACTTGCTGGGGGCTGCCGTCGGCGAGCAGGGAGCGATCGAGCACCAGCACCCGGTCGTAGGCGTCGAGGTCGCGGCCCCAGTCGTGGCTGCTCACCAGCAGGGTGAGACCGGCATCGCGCAGCTGGCCCATCACCTTGAGCAGCTGGGTGCGTGAAGGGGGGTCGATGGCAGCGCAGGGCTCATCCAGCAGCAGCAGCCTGGCTGGCTGCACCAGGGTGCGGGCCAGCAGGGCTCGCTGCTGCTGGCCACCGGACAACTGATCCAGGCGCCGGCCCGCCAACCCAGCCAGGCCCACCCGCTGCAGGGCGGCTTCCACATCGCAGCAGCCAGGACGCTTGGCGGCCATCCGCCCCAGGGCCACCAACTCCCGCACAGTGATCGGAAAGTGCCAGGCGATCTCCCCCCGCTGGGGCATCAAGGCCAACTGCTGCCGCGCCAGGGCCAAGGTGAGGGGCACCCCATCGAGCCGGATCGAACCGCTCTCGATTGGCAGCTGACCCTCAATGGCCTGCAGGAGGGTGCTTTTGCCAGCGCCGTTGGGGCCCACCAGGGCGGTGAGCGTGCCGGGCTCGAGCTCAAAAGCCACACCGTCGAGAGCCAGCTCGCCGCCGCGGCGCACCCGCAGCTCACTCACCTCAAGCGACACGCAACACCATCAGGGCAACCGCAAACCTAACGACGGTCGAGCACCAGCACCCGCGCTCCCAGCACAGCAAATACCGACACCGCCGCCGTGACCCCGAGGTCTCCGCCGATCCCCGCCAATCGCGGAGCGAAGCTGAAGCTCAGCAGGGCGAACAGCAGACCCATCGCCAGCAGCAGGGGCACCGGGCGCGGGGCGAGCTGCTCTGGAGCTGTCATGCCGACGAAACTGGCGCCCAGCCAGGCATCACTCAGGGGCACCGGCTCCAGCTGGAGGGCAGCTGGCAGAGCCCCCAGCAGGATGGCCAGCAGCATCGAGGGCAGGGCCGAGCCGAGCACCACACCCAGGCCCAAGCGGTAGCTGAGGGCGTGGGTCACCAGCGGGGACAGCAGTGACAGGATCAGCACCAAGCTGCGCTCGACGGCAGTGAAGGGATGCAGGCTGGCGCCCGAGCCCATCGCGCCAGCAGCCACGGCCAGGCCCATGACGCCAACCACCCCCAGGAATGCGGTGGTGCCAAGCTTGCCGCCGATGCCGCTCCAGCTGTCGCTCAGAACCGACAACACCAGCCCAGCTAGGCCCCCTGCCAGAACAACCCAGGCCGGATGGCCCAGCACCAGCTGGGAGGTCATGCCGGCAAAGGCTCCGCAATACACCGGGGCTGCCACCCCTTGCCAGCGGTGCCTGGATCGGCCTGCCGCCTCCAGCGCTCCACCGGCCGCCCCAACCAGGGCGGTGGCCAGCACCACCGAGGCAGAGGCGCCGCGCGTCAGGGCCAGCACCCCGAGGGCGGCCAGGGCCGCCAGGGCCACTGCTGGCCACTGAACCCTGCCGGCAGGGCCATGGCCGGCATGCCGCAGAAAACCAACCAGCACCAACACGCCCAGCAGAGCCCACACCAGCAGCAGAGCCACGGGCGCCCCCAGCACAAAGCCATCCAGATAGAAGACGAGCAGCACTCCGGCCATCAGCAAGGCGTGGGGCCTGGTCATGGCGGGGGGAACGCAAACCCGTCGATTCTGCGTGGCCCACCGTCCCCGCACCTTCAACAGCCACCCATGCACCATCAGCAGCCACCCCAGCACCAGCCGCGGGCAGCCGGTACAACTTGAGAACCATTATCATTCAACAAACTTTGGGCCTGGCTGGTCTGTCTCTGTGACGCACCGATCGCACACGCCACTCCGCCTCACCGTTGCTCTGGCGCTGCCTCTGGCCGGGGCTCTGGCCCTGGCCGGCTGCGGATCCACCCCACCCGCCGAAGTGATCGCCGGCGATGGCGTGCTCTGTGACATCACCCAGCGCCTAGCCGCAGACGACCTGCGGGTGCGCTGCCTCTTGCAACCGGGAGATGACCCGCACCAGTTCCGGCTGACACCGCAGCAGAGCCGCGACCTCAGCCAGGCCCAGCTGGTGCTAATCAATGGGTATGGCCTCACCCCCTCCTTGGCTGAGCAGAGCAAGGCGGTGGCGGTGGCCGAGCGGGCCGTCCCGGGGAGCCCCGAACTCAAAGTGCTGCAGGACAGCCAAGGCGACCACCAGGAGGAAGGGCACGCCGCTGGCCACGCCCACGCCGATCTCCACGATCACGGCGATCGGGATCCCCACGTTTGGCACGACCCCGGCCAGGCCAGCGCCATGGTGCAGCTGGTGGCCAAGCAGCTCGAGCAGCTCAAACCCGCTGCCAGCCCCCGCATCACCGCCCGGGCCAGTGCGATGACGACCGTGCTCGGCCAGCTCGACCGCTGGAACCGCCAACAGTTTTCCACCATCCCCGTGGCCCGGCCCCTGGCCAGCGGGCACCGCGCCTTCGCCAGCCTGGCGCGGGCCTACGGGCTCCAGGAGCTGCCCCTTGTCGACTCCATGAGCAGCAGCGACAACCTGCGGCCCCAGGCCTTCCAGTCCGTGGTGCAGCAGCTCAAGCAGGAGCAGGTTCCGATGCTGTTCAGCGAACAACTGCCGCCCAGCAAGGCCCTGCAGCGCATCAGCTCCCTCAGCGGCGTTCCCCTTTCAGCCGAGCCCTTGGTGGCCGACGGCCTGGCTCCAGCGGGCGATGGCTCCGCCAGCAGCCTGGTGGCCACCCTCAGCGCCAACACATGCCTGATCGTGAACGGCCTTCAGGGCCGCTGTGACCGGGCCAGCCAACAGGCCCTGATCCAAAGCTGGCAGGCGATTCACTGAAACAAGGGGACAACAAGGGCGGAAGCGTGGATCGCGACCGGATCGCGACTTGATCAAAACATGAATGAGAACCGTTATCATTCCTGGCGCGTCCCTCGTGGCGGCCTCCTCAAGCCTGGGTAATCAACGGAATGGCATCGATCCGACAACTAATGGCTGCACCGGCAGTCCTGGGCCTGCTGACGCCTAACGCGGCTGCAGCAGCCGAGCTCAACCTTGAGCGCGTCAACCATTACGCGCGCAGCCAGGAGCAAGTCACCAGCATCAGCCAATTCACCGATCTGCGCCCGAGCGACTGGGCGTACCAGGCCCTCAGCAACTTGGTCGAGCGTTACGGCTGCGTGGCCGGCTACCCCAACGGCACCTTCAGAGGTGGGCAGGCCATGACCCGCTTTGAGGCCGCCGCCCTGCTTAACGCCTGTCTCGATCGCGTCACTGAAGTCACCGACGAGCTCAAGCGCCTGATGGCGGAGTTCGAGAAGGAACTCGCCATCCTCAAGGGCCGCGTCGATGGCCTCGAGGCCAAGGCTGGGGAACTGGAAGCCAGTCAGTTCTCCACCACCACCAAGCTCTCCGGCCTGGCCACCTTTGTGGTGGGTGGGGTGAGCAACAACCCCGCCGGTGAGCAGGTCACGTTCAACTACGACCTGCAGCTCAACCTCGACACCAGCTTCAGCGGCAAGGATCTGCTGCGCACGGTGCTGCGGGCTGGCAACTTCGATGGCGATCGCAATGCCTTCGGTGGCGGCCTCTCCACCCTGGAGATCGCCTTCCAGGAAGAGGGTGGCCCAGATGTGGTGGGCATCGACAAGATCTTTTATCAGTTCCCATTTGGGCGGTCTCCGATCGGTGGCCAGTTCACCGCCACCCTCGGCGGCCGGGTGGGTCAGGAAGACATGCTCGCCCTCTGGCCCAGCGCCTACCCCAGCGACACCATCCTCAACGTGCTCACCCTCAACGGTGCACCGCTGGCCTACAACAAAAACCTCGGCCCGGGCTTTGGCCTCTGGTGGCAAGACAACGGCTGGAGCGTGAGCGCCAATTACGTGGCGGGCAATGGGGCCGATTCCTCCCAGGGCCTGTTCAGCAGCACGTCAGCAGGCACCAGCACCGTGCAGCTGGGCTACGGCCAGGAGAACTGGGGCATCGCCGCGATCTATTCCTATGTGGAGGCCGGTGTGGGTGTGCCCGGTGCCACCCCCTTCATCACCACCCAGATCGAGGAGAACGGCGTCAACACCAATGCCTTTGGCATCAGCGGCTTCTGGCAGCCGGCCCAGAGCGGCTGGATCCCCTCGCTCAGCGCTGGTTACGGCGTCAACGGCAGCTCCGGCTCAGACCTGCGCACCAGCCAGTCGTGGATGGTGGGCCTGCAATGGAGCGATGTGCTGGCTGAGGGCAACAGCTTTGGCATGGGAGTGGGCCAACCCGCCTTTGCAACCGCCACCCGCAATGGGGCTGCCAGCGAATCCGGCGTATGGGCTTGGGAGTGGTGGTATCAGTGGCAGCTCACCGACGCCATCTCCGTGACCCCGGCAATCTTCGTGCTCAACAATCCGGGGGGGAATCAAGCGGGCAGTAACCAGGTCGGCGCCCTGATCAAAACCAGCTTCCGGTTCTGAGCCAGGGGCGATCGTGCCCTTCCTAGGGTCGTCTCAATTCGGCAGCCCCCAACTCAATGACCGCCAGCGCCAGCGAATCCAACGTGATGGCAGCCATCCCCACAGGCCTGCCGGTAACGATCCTCACCGGCTTCCTGGGGGCGGGGAAAACCACCCTGCTCAACCACATCCTCAGCAACCAGCAGGGCCTGAAAACGGCCGTGCTGGTGAATGAATTTGGCGAGATCGGCATCGACAACGACCTGATCGTCGCCACCGGTGAAGACATGGTCGAGCTGAGCAATGGCTGCATCTGCTGCTCGATCAACGGCGAGCTCCTCGAGGCCGTCTATCGAATCCTGGATCGCCCCGATCCGGTGGACTATCTGGTGGTGGAAACCACCGGCCTGGCCGACCCCCTGCCGGTGGCCATGACCTTCCTGGGCAGCGACCTGCGCGATGCCACCCGGCTCGACTCGATCATCACCCTGGTGGACGCGGAAAACTTCAGCGCCGAGCTGCTGGAAGGAGAGGTGGCCCGAGCCCAGATCGTCTACAGCGACATGCTGCTGCTCAACAAGTGCGACCTGGTGAGCGAAGAGCGCCTGAGCGCCCTGGAGACCCAGCTGCGTGAGATCAAAACCGACGCCCGCATCCTGCGCTCGGTGAAGGGGGAGGTGCCCCTACCCCTGCTGCTGAGTGTGGGCCTGTTTGAAAGCGACAAGATCGTGGCCCAGCAGCTGTCCAGCCCCGAACCGGAAGACCACAGCGCCTGTGATCACGACCACGATCACGATCACGACCATGGCCACTGCGAGCACGAACATGAACACCCTCACGAGCACGAACATGAGCACGGACCCAGCCATGAGCACGCCGCCCATCCCGACCACGCCGCGATAGAGGGCTACACCTCGCTGTCATTTGCGGCCGACGGTCCCTTTGCCCTGCGCAAATTCCAGAACTTCCTCGACAATCAGCTGCCCGCTGAGGTGTTTCGCGCCAAGGGGATCCTCTGGTTTAACGAGAGCGAGCGGCGGCACGTGTTCCACCTGGCCGGCAAGCGCTTCTCAATCGACGACTCCAACTGGCCCGACGCCACCCGCAAGAACCAGATCGTGCTGATCGGCAAGAACCTCAGCCACGACCAAATCCGCCGCCAGCTGCAGCTCTGCGTTGCCAAGGATGCCGGTAAGGGTTTCGCCTGAGCGGAAGCCGGCCAACCTGGCTAGGGTTGTCTTAGCAAATCTTGACGCCATGGCCGAACTGATTCTCTGCTCTGGCGTTCTTGCCCTCTTCGGCCTGGCCTTGTGGCTCACCACCGACTCCGATGACGACAACGGCGGCGGTGGCTTGATGCAGCCGGTTTTGGTGCCCGTGCGGGTTCGTCGCCACCAGTAACTCTGGCTGAAGCCTCCTAATCCTCCAGGAAGGCTGGATCAAAAACCAGGCCCATCTGTTCATCAGAGCTAAGCAAGGTCGATCTCTGACGCAACAGGCACATCACCCGCGTCACCGTTGAACGGGTCGAGCCCACCAGTTCAGCGAGTCGCAGGTGTGAGAGGGCAAAAGGAAGCCAGTACCCTTCAGATGTCCTGCGACCGTGGCCACAGAGCAGGCCTTGAAACAGGGCCACTAGGCGCTGCCCGGCTTGGGGATGGCTTCGCACACGTAACAACACAGCCATCCAATCGCCGAGCAGCTCCTCAGAAGCCTGGAATGAAGTTCCAGGATCCCGCCAGCTGACGGAAACATCGGTCAACGCCTCAAGGCAAGCAACACAACCCGCAGGAATCCGCACCAGCTGCAGATCACCGGGACCTACGAATCCGAGGGTGACTTCAGAGTCACAAATGCGGCAATAGCCATCCGCCAATGAAAGCTGAAGCCATGACCCTGAGCTGGTTGACGCAAGCAGCACCGATTGACCGGCTTTGATCCGCACAACAATTCCCAGACACGGCGGCTGCCTTCCAACAGCTACGGCCCATGATGAGATGGCAAATGCAGAAGAAAACGGGCCTGACGCCAGCATCAAGGGGCCAAACCACGGCACGTGATTATTGCTACGCACGCGAGCATCATCGGCGCCATGACGCGGTCTGTTTGCACTGAAAGTAGTTGAACGACAACAGAGGTACAAGTCATGTCTACCCGAGTTCTGATGGCAGCACTGTTGATCACAACAATGATGGGATCCCTGGCACCGTCCTTGTCATCGGCCTCTAAAAACAATGGATCGAGCCCTGCGCAGGAGCAGCTTTCCGGCAGCCACACCAGAACAGGTGACTTTTGATACCCAGATTTGAATCAGCACAAGTCTGGCGAGGCGTTTTCATCGAATAGAAGTAGGTGGATTCCCGTCCATTGGGAATCCACCTACTTCTGTTGTGAGGAGTTCATGAATCCGTTCCAGCTGATGCTGCTGGCATCGGCCGCACTTGGCTTGGTGCTGCCTGCCGTCATCGCTCCTAAAACCGCAGCCGCAGGTGAACTGGCGTCGCTGAATGGCCGCGAGGCCATCAACGACTACATGGAGCAGCAAGAAATTGACGAACTCAAGGCCTGGCGATCCCAAAACCAGGTCACTAGCGTCAACCAGTTTTCCGACATACGGCCTTCCGACTGGGCCTATCAGGCTCTGAGCAACCTGGTGGAGAAATACGGTTGTGTCGCCGGCTATCCCAACAGCACCTACAAGGTTGGCCAGGCCATGACTCGCTACGAAGCGGCAGCCCTGCTCAACGCCTGCCTCGACCGCGTCACCGAGGTGACCGATGAGCTGCAACGCCTAATGGACGAATTCAAGAAAGAACTCGCCGTGCTCAAGGGCCGCGTAGATGGCCTCGAGGCCAAGGTGGGCGAACTGGAAGCTCAGCAGTTCTCCACCACCACACAGCTACGTGGAAAGGTCGACATGATCATCGGCGCCACCAACTACACCGGTGACGTCAACCAGAACTTTGCCAATAGCCCAGCCTTGAAAGGCAAAAAGAAACAGGAGGCAATCACCTTCAATTACCGGCTGCAACTCGATCTCGACACCAGCTTTACTGGCAAAGACCTGCTGTATACCAGATTTAGAACCGGTAACTTCTCTGGCAATTTTTCGGGAGATCCTATTGGACTCACCCACCTCGAAGACTCCAACATCAATGGGGATGTTCTCAAAGTTGACAAACTCTGGTATCAGTTCCCCGTAGGGAATTCCAAGGGTGCCAACGGCATGATCTTCGTGGGCCCCCGCACCGAGGGCTACTACATGCTGGCCAGCCAACCCACACTTTATGGCAATGGCAATTTCATCCTCAAGGAGTTGAAGGGTCGAGGAGCCTCCGGCGTGTATGGAAACTCAAGCGGCGCGGGCTTCGGAGCCTGGTGGCGGACAAAGAAGAATAGCGCCGGCAATCGATTCAGCATCAGCTCCAACTATGTCGCCCAGAATGGCAGCAACTCGGGTGAAGATGCTACGTACGGCGACGAGGGGCTATTCAACCAGGGCAGTAAGTCTAAATTTATTACCCAATTGGCTTATGGCGGCAGCCAATGGCAAGTGTCGACGGCCTATGCCTGGACATCAGCGGGCGCAACAATGGGGAAAGGCACTTTTTATGGAAGCAAACCGGTCGGCGTGGATCAAACTGCCAGCTCCCTGGCTCTTAATGCCTTCTGGCAGCCAAAGCAAACAGGCTGGATCCCCTCGATCAGCCTTGGTTATGGCGTCAACTGGTTCAGCGGAGGAAACACTGAGGGGCGCGACCAAACCATGGAATGGCTTGTGGGCTTTGAATGGGATAATATAGGGAAAGATGGCAATACTTTGGGCCTGGGCATCAGTGGCCCTCAGTGGGTAACAAAGGGGAGCCAGAGAGACAACGATTCTGGCCTTGCTGTGGAACTTTGGTACAAGTATCAAGTGACCGACAACATCTCGATCACACCTGCAGTATTTTACCTGAGCAATCCCCTAGGCAATGCAACAGTTGGTGACTTCGGCACAATCGGCTATCTCATGAAAACCACTTTTCGCTTCTGAATCCGAGAGGCCTCCCAGCCTCATAACATAGCTCACATCTAACCAGCCCCCATGCTCGGAGAGGGCTTTTTGCTGCCCACTTATCAACGAAAACAGACTCCTCAAGGATAATCAGGAGGCAGCGGTGGAGGAGGCCCCGGCTGCAGCAACACAGGCACGCGTAAGCCTCAGAGATCGCCGCGTTCAATCAAATTGAGAGTATCTTCAGCACTCCCTCCATCAGCTCCAGGATTCGAGGCAGGGATGGAGTCATTGGCGGCAGGATTGACGACGGATTCCTTTGTTTTTTGGTTGAGTTTTTCGCGCTCACAGTTTTCGCCTTCACCGACTGGAACGCATTCAGCGCTATCGGCCAAGAGTTGGGCTTCTTCAGCAGAGAAGGGAATCAACGAAGCTGCATCCACAGGAGCCGCAGAGCCCCCGATCATGCTGGCCGTCGCCAGAAACAGAGCAAGACTGGTGCGCTGGGCCATGGACGAAACCAGAACGGAGGGATACAGATTTATTTTAAGAAAAGACGGCGCACCACAGTCCCTCTGTAGGCAGACGATTAACGCTAAAGGCCAAAGACGCACACCCATGTGTATCATTGGTCACCCAGCCCACATCCGCAGCAAGTTGGTCTGGCAGCGATAGAGAAGATCAAGGGCGTCGGACCGGCCATGGGCAGCAGCCATGGCCTTACAAGCCGTCTCCAACTCAAACAGCAATTCGCGCTGCTCAGAGGAACGGACAGCACTCTGCACCCAACCCACGGCGACATAACGCACTCCGTCCGTGACAGCCTCGACTCGATGCAGACAGCCGCTGGGGTAGACGATGGCCGAGCCAGCACGAAGCCGCACTAGCTCTTCTCCTAGGGGCAATTCAAGGGTGAGGGCGCCTCCGCTGTAGCTCTCCAGATCAGAGAGGAACAGTGTGAAGGACAAATCTGTTCGCCCTCCAGGCATGAACGGGTTGTCAACGTGGCGGCCATAGCCCTCACCCACGGCGCTGCGGCTGAACAGCAGACTGTGTATCTTCAGTGGGATGGCAGCAGCCCGGAACAAGGGGTGGGCATCGAGCGCAGACAGAACCACATCTGCAAGGGCTGCAAAATCAGGATGCTGCTTATCCAGTTGCCAATTGTTTTTCACCTCTTTGGCGTAGCTGCCAGCAGTCTGAGCACCGGGAAGCCAGGCAGAATCATCCAGATTGGTCAATCTAGATTGAAGCTGCTGAAGATCTTGGGCTAATAGCAGATTTTCAAGCGGAAAGTGCATGGCTAAACCAACCTGCGGAAACGACCGTCAGCACCCATCTTGAAGCAGATCGACACCCACCAGCCCCACGCCCTCCTGTGCTTTTTGCTACACGCCAGCGGCATCAATGAAGCGGGCAAGCAAAGCCTGACTGGATAAGCTCATGAGAAAAGGATGCAAGCAACCACTGTGCTCCCAAAGCTTTTCAAACATTCTGTTCTCAGCTTGGGTGTGCTGGCCATTGGCGCAGCCGCCACAGCCGTGGCGAGCAGCCTCAACGGCTTGGCGATGGCGCAATCCCGCGAGGTACGCGTCTATTCAGGCCGCCATTACAGCAGCGACAACTCAATCTACGAACGCTTCACCAAAGCCACTGGCATCAAGGTGCGGCTTCTAGAATCGAACGATGCGGCCATCATCGAGCGCCTGCGCAGGGAAGGGAACAACAGTTCTGCCGATGTGATGATTCTGGTTGATGCGGCTCGGCTCGACAACGCTACCCGAGAAGGGATGTTTCAGCCGATTCGTTCGGCTGAACTGATGCGTGACGTGCCCCTTTCCCTACGGGATCCCCAGGGGCGCTGGTTTGGCCTCACCAGACGGGTGCGTGCCCTCGCCATCAACCCGTCGGTGCTTAACCCCAAAACCATCAACACCTACGCCGATCTCGCCAAGCCTCAGCTCAAGGGGAAATTGTGCTTGCGCAATCGCTCCAGTGTTTACAACCAGTCGCTCGTCGCAGATCAAATGGTGCTGCGAGGCGATGCGGCAGCAACCCAATGGGTAAAAGGGATGGTGACCAACCTCGCCGAACCGGTCTTCAGTAGCGACATGTCGCTGGCGCGCGCCGTCGCGCAAGGTGAGTGCGGCGTAGGCGTCGTTAACAGCTATTACGTTGCCCGCATGCTCTCCGGGCAGACCGGCGCTGCCGACAAGACCCTAGCCAAAAAAATCACCATTAAATTTCCAAATCCAGCCCATGTGAACGTCAGCGGCGCCGGCGTCACCCGCTACGCCAAAAACAAACCGGAAGCGATCAAACTGATTGAGTTTCTCAGCTCACCGACAGGCGGAGAAGGGTATGCATCAGGCAGCTTTGAATATCCGCTCAAAGGGTTTGGAAACAATCCAATTCTGCGCCGCTTTGGCAATTTCAAATTTGACGGTGTTTCCTCATCCCAGCTCGGCTCCAAAACCCGGGCAGCCATCCAATTGATGGCTGCCAACGGCTGGGAGTAGCGGTTCGTGCAGCAAGCTGGTTCCCGTCTTTAAGTCGCAGACATTTCGTTGAGCACGGCCCGCGATCGTCTCCCCCTGTTGCCATGGCGCAACCGAATCGATCTATGGCGTGACATCAGTCGCAGCCGGGCCGGACTGGTTGCCTTGGTGATGGGGGTCAGCCTGCTGGCCATCCTGCCTTTGCTTGCCCTAGTCAAAGAAGTATTGCTCAGTGGCCAGGAGCAGGCCGCTGGTCTGGGGCCCGATGGACTCGCTCAGATTCGCGGCACCTTGCTTCTGGTGCTAGGGGAGGGCGTCCTCGGAGCCGTCGTGGGCACGACCATCGGTTGGCTGACGGCCGTATGTCGCTTCCCCGGCCGCCGGTGGCTGCGCATCGCCCAGCTTCTGCCCATGGCGTTTCCGGCCTATCTCCTGGCCGCCAGCTTGATTGACTGGGGCAGCTACCGCGGCCTGCGAATCCATGGCCTCGGCTGGGCGGTGGTGCTGCTCAGCCTGGCCAATTACAGCTATGTCTTTCTGCTGAGTACCGAAAGCTTCTCGGTGAGCGGCCGCCGCCTGCTGGAGGCCAGTCGCAGCCTAGGTGTCGGCCCATGGGCGAGCTTTTTTCGAATTGCCCTACCGATTGCTCTGCCTTCGATCGGCGCGGGCGTCGCCCTCAGCGCCATGGAAGTGGTCAACGAACTCGGCGCGGTGCGCCTGCTCGGGGTTCCAAGCTTGTCGGCCGGAATCCTCGACCGCTGGCAACTGGCCGGAGATCCCCAGGGGGCCGTAGCCCTGTCGTTGGTGGCCCTGGCCATTGTGGCGGTGCTGATCGCCTCGGAACGGCTGCTCCGCCAGCGCAGCCGCCAGTGGAATCTGGAGGGCTCCAATGGGGGCAACCATGCCTGGCAACTGCATGGCTGGCGGGCTGCCCTAGCCCAGCTGATCACGGCCATCCCCCCGCTCTGCGCCCTGGCGATCCCGATGCTCTGGATCCAGCAGGGCTGGGAGGGTCTACACAGCGAGCCGCTCGACGAACTGCTCCAGCTCTCTGGACGCAGCTTGGGCCTCGCCCTTGCTGCCACTGGCGTCACCGGATTCGGGGCCCTGCTGCTGGCGATCTGCCGGCGCTGGAACCCCCATCCGGTGGTGCAACAACTCACCTTCGTATCCGGCCTGGGATACGCCATTCCCGGCAGTGTTCTGGCCCTTGGCCTGATGGTGATCGGCGGCCCAGCCGGTCTGGGTCCGGTGCTGCTGTTGCTCTGGGGCTATGGCGATCGCTTTATCGCCGTGTCCAAACAGGGGCTGGATGCGGCCCTGGAGCGGATCCCCCCGAGCATCGATGAAACGGCCACCAGCCTGGGTTGCGATTGGTTGGGGGTGCTGCGTCGCATCCACCTGCCACTCCTGAAGGGCCCCATGGTGGTGGGCTCACTCCTGGTGTTCGTGGATGTGGTGAAGGAGCTGCCGATCACCCTGGCGCTGAGACCGTTCGATTTCGACACCCTGGCGGTGCGCGTGTTCCAATACGCCAGTGATGAGCGGGTGGGCGCGGCCATGGCGCCAGCGCTGTTGATCATGGTGTTCGGCTTGGCTGCCTCTCTCGCCCTGATACCAAGCTTGGAGCGGCGCAACTAGTCGCGGCCGCAACGGCACTTGCCGCCCTTCCACTTCGAGCATTTGCTCTGCTTGCAGCCCTTTTTCTTGTCAGCGCTGGGGCCGCGCTGGCCGAGGGGGGAAGGAGCGTCGTTGCTGGGGCCGATGGGCTTGGCCATAACGGCAACCTCAATTCAGAGGTTGAATTCTTGAATCAGCCTATGGAGGCCCAGGCCTGCCACGGGCGGACTTTGCGCTGCTTTGACGCCGGATTACAGGCGGTTGTGCCAATTGCAACACGTTTCCTTTAGGACGACTGTGGCTACGGTGCAGCTAGCGAATCGATCAACCCCATGGTGCATTTCACCACCAGCACCAACACCAACAACCCCGTGGCCACCGGGCCCGCAGGGCGGGCGATGGCCCAGCCGATGGAGGCCTCCCTGCTGGAGGGTCTGCAGCAGCATCTAACGATGGAACGCCAAGCCAGTGCGGCCTACTGGGCCATGGCGATCTGGTTTGGCGAGAGGGAGCTGCGGGGCTTCTGCCGGTACCTCAAAGGTGAGGCCAGCAACGAACAACACCACGCGGGGTTGGTGGCCGACTACTTGGTCGCCCGCGGCCAAACCGTGCAGCTGGAAGCGGTGGCACCACCCCGCCAGCACTGGTCAGGCGCCGAAGAGCTTTTCGCCGCCGTCTTCCAGATGGAGGCGGAGGTGACCAGCTCCCTGCAACAGCTCTATGCCATGGCGGAGCGGGCCGGCGATGTGCGCACCACCGTGTTCCTCGATCCGATGGTGCAAGGGCAGATCGACTCCGAACACGAGGCGGCCCACCTGCTGGGGCGGATTCGCTTCGCCCAGGCCAACCCCGCCGCCATGCTGGTGATTGATGGGGAGCTGAGCGAGGGCAAGCACGCTCCCGAATCGCTCGCCTGAGCCCGGCTCAGCAGGGCAGGGGCCGGTGGGTGAGTTCCGTCAGGAATGCCAGGGCGAGGCGGTCCCGCAGACCATGACTGCGGCCGAGCTGCAGGGCACTGACCTGCAGCTCCTGTCGGCGGATGCGCAGCAGCTGCAGCTCCTGCTGCAGGCGGCGCACCAAACCCTCCTCGCGACAGCGGCCCAGGTCATCTGCCACCTGCCGGGAGCGGCAACGTAACCGGTCTGCTTCCCGGCAGAGGCTGGCGACCAGGCTCTCCGATGCTGGGGAGCTGCTTGGGGGGATCTGACTGGACATGGCAGGTCTCAGGCTGCAGCAAAGGGCGCGGTTTCAATCAATTCCGGAGCCAGGCGCATGCCGGCTTCGCCGACGGGGGCCTCGATCAGCCGGGCCTGGCGGATGCGGGAAATCAACCGGGTGGTGGTCACCCGGGTGGTGCCGATCAGTTCACCGATGCGCTCGTGGGTGAGACGGAACGGCAGATCGCACCAACTTCCGCAACGGCGCCCCAAGCGGCGAACCAGCAGCCCGAACAGGGCATGCAGGCGCTGCTCGGCGCTGCCCAGGTGGCGGATGCGCAGGAGCTGCAGGGTCCATTCGTTCACGGCATCGAAGCCTTCGCCTTGGCGGGGTTCGGCATCGCTGCGGAAGCTCAGGGCAGTGAGGGCCTCGACGCAGACGCCTTCGCTGCAGAGCCGATCTGTGCAGAGCTGGTCGCCGGCCTGCAGGAAGGCGAGGGTCATTCCTTCGGTCTCCTCGCAGGGGCAGTAGACGCGGGCCACCCCATCGAGCACCTCGATGCAGCTGCCACTCGGCCGGCGAGCCGGATCCAGCAGCACGGTCTGACCTGCCGGCATGCGCACGGCGGCAACGGGATCGTCGGGAAGGAAGCGAAAACTCATGGCCGAGGGGAGGGGGCTTATTGCGAATGACTCGCAACCTAAACAAGCACCCGCCCCTTTTGCAAGCGATTCTCAATAACAACTGTCAATTGCAACCGGGCTTAGGGGTGGCGCGGCGCACCAAATCGGCGGCACAAAAGCCCCAAAGATGGAGCCGCGGCTGGCTAGGGCCAGTCACTGATTGCGTTTTTTGCCAACATTTACTTCCAGGGCGACATCATGTTGGAGCGGATCCATGCTTTGTGGCCCTACGCAACAGGCTCCTGCCAGATAGCTTCGCCCTGGTCAAGATATGGTTATTTCCCACCAATGCTGGGGAGTACTTATTCATGGTGAACCGCAAGATTCTGGCCAGCTGGCCCTGCCGCCGGATCGGCCTGCTGGCCGCAGCTGCCATCGGTTTAGCTGCAAACGGTTTTGCTGTAACCGGTTTAGCTGCAACCGCCTTAGCTGCAGCTCCCGCCCTGGCCCAGTCGGGCACGCTCTACAAGCTTGACACCAAGTGCAGCGTCAAGGGCGGGGCGCCCCAGGCTTGCGTCATTGAGGCCGTCAACGAGGGCAGCGCCACCCTCTACCGCCACATCATCGGCAAAACCGTGGAGACGATCCGCGTCACCGACAGCCCCGTGCGGATGAGTGTCTGGGTCGAGAGCACCAAAACCTGGAAAAACCTAGACAACGCAGCGGCGCGCTTTTCCACCAACACGATCTGCTTCAACGGTCGGGATCTCTGTGCCGTCAACCCCAACTACCTCAACAGCGTTCGGGAAGATCGTCCCGACGCCACCGCCGGCCGGGATTTGATCAAGGTGCAGTTTGGCGCCGACGGCCGGATCAACCTCACCTGCTACGACGACGGCTGCAAGGGGGTCGGCCAATGAGAAACTCCCTAAACGGCCCCCTAGCTGGATTCGGCCTGGTGTTGGCCGGTGTGATGGCCCTGCCCATGGGCGTAGCCCTGGCCTTTGAGCGCCCCTTGCCAGAGAGCAGCACCGCCGCACTGTTCGACCAACTGGTGGCTCGCGGCGGCGGACGCGGTGGCGGAGGTGGTGGCGGACGCTTGGGTGGCGCCGGCGGAGGTGGCGGCCGCAAGGCTGGCGGCCAGAGCGGCTTCAGCAACGGCGGCCCCGGACTTACCCGCGGCTCCACCAAGCCCGCAGGGGGCTGGAGCAACAGGGCCCAAATGGGCGGAGGCCTCGCCGGAGGCGGCGGACCATCCCTCAATCGCCCCGCAGCGTCGACCCGTCCGGCCGCCGCCACCCGTCAGGCAGCGGGGTCTCGCCCCGGCGGCTCGATCGGCAGTGGTGACCGCATGGCCACTCGGGACAAACCCGCAACCCGCGACCTGAACCGGGATGTCAATCGCAACGTAAACCGCGATATCAACCGCAACATCAACCGCGATATCAATCGGAACTGGAGCCGCAACGTCAACCGCGTCAACACCTATCCCGGCTGGGCCCGGCCCGGTTGGGGCGTGGCTCGGCCCTGGAACCACGGCTGGTATGGCGGCTGGAGCACCCCTCCCAGCTGGGGTTGGTGGGGCGCGCGGGCTGCAACCTGGGGAATCGCCAGCCTGACTACCGCAGCCATCATTAACGACGCCGTAAGCAACGCCATTGACGCCCACAACGACTACATAGTTGTGGCCAACACGAACTACGAGTTGCTCTACGGAACGGTCCAACCGACAAGCAGCGATTCGGTCAGCTTCGTGATCAAGGTGGACGGCTCTGAGTACCAGCTCAATGCCAACTGCAACCGCGGCACCATCAATGGCCAGGACCCCAGCAGTGCCGCTGAAGCCGAGCTGCTAAATGCCGCTTGCCAGGTGGCCTACGGGTCGGCCTGAGGTTGCTGCACCGGGCGCAAGGCCCTGATGCTCCAAGGGCCCGCGGCAAACTCCGCGGGCTTTTTTTGTAGGTCAAAATCCAGCCAATCATCGCTGCGAAAACTCTTGAGCCGCTACTTAGTTCGCCCAAGCCACCGACTATCAATGCCAGCCAAGTTATTGCGCTTTTCGCAAAGTTCTGCGTTATCTGCAGCTGCCTGCCTCTGCATCGCAGCTACCCCTGCCAAGGCCGAGCCCTGGCGCAGCAGCGTCGAGCTCTATGGGCCAGTGCCCCTGAGGCTCGACACCACAACCACGGTTGCAACCCAAAACAACCGCAGCGTGACCACCGAGGCCGTGCTGAACCTGGGCCAGGTTCTCGACAATCTCCAGTGGATCACGGCTGTACGAGGCAGTGTGGAAAAGGGTCGCTGGGGTGTGCTCACCGACCTGAGCTACACCAAGCTCGGCCAGGAGGATGGGGCCACCACCCCCAACGGCTTACTCACCGGCCGGGCGAGTGTCAATGTCAGCCAGGGCATCTACGACCTGGCAGTGCGCTATCGCTTTGGGGAGCCAGAGGCGGCGGTGGGCACACCCGGACAATTCAGCCTGATCCCCTACGCCGGCATTCGCGTCATTGATGCCCAAATGGATGTCTCTGCCCAGGTTGATCTGGGCAACATTCTCAGCGTTCAACGACAGGGCAACTTCGGCCGCACCTGGGCCCAACCCCTGCTGGGCACCCAGGCCAGCCTGTTTCTCTCACCGCGGCTGCGGGCCTTTGCCCGCGCTGATATCGGTGGCTTCGGGCTGGGCGGCGCCAAAGATCTCTCCGGCAAAGCCCAGATCGGCCTGGGCTACGCGGTGGGCAACAGCACCGATCTGAACATTTCCTGGCGCTATTTCGGGCTTGATTACAATAATGGTGACAATCCAGACAGTGGCTTCAGCAGCTACCAGAATGGCTTGGAAATTGGTTTGAAATTCTTCTTCTGATCCCCATGGCCCGTCGTTCCTCCTTCTTTTCAGACTTCAAAGCATTCATCAACCAAGGCAACGTGGTTGGACTGGCCGTTGCCGTTGTCATCGGCGGAGCCTTCGGCAAGGTGGTGGACGCCATCGTCAGTTTGGTGATGACCTCCCTGCTGGAACCAGCTCTCAAGGCTGCAAATGTGGCGGCCATCAGTGACTGGCCCGCCGGCTTGGTGATCGTCGCCCTGATCAATTTTCTGGTGATCGCCTTTGTGGTGTTTCTGATCGTGCGGGCCATCGAAGCGATGAAGCGTGGCGATCAGGCCGCCGCCGGCCCTGACCCCCAGGCCCAGCTGGCAGCCGCTGCAACACGGCTGGCCGAGGCCCTCGAGCAACGTCAACTCTGAGTGATATCCAAACTCTGAGTGATATCCAAGCCAGGCGGCCTGACGATGCAGCGGAAGCCCATGTGGCTGGTGCTGGTGTCGATCCCCTGGGCCATGCGGGCCGCAGGCCGGTAGCGACGGCAATAGCTGGGGGCACAGAGAAAGGAGCCGCCTTTCACCACCTTGCGCGGCGCAGCGCCGTGCTGGGAGCCGGGGTCGATGCTTGCCTGCTTGCGGGCGCTCTGGGCCTCGGCGCAGCACCCGGCCGGCCCTGGCTGATGGGGACCGTACCAGCTGTCGGTCCATTCCCAAACGTTGCCGATCATGTCCACCAGGCCGTAGCCGTTGGCGGGGTACGCGCCTACCGGCGAGGTGAGCTCCCAGTCATCCAGGCAGCTGTTGTGATGGGGGAAGTCACCCTGAAAGGTGTTGGCCACGGGCACTCCGCCGGGATGGAGTTCGTCGCCCCAGGCGAATTCGCAACCCTCCCGGCCGCCCCAGGCGGCCCTCTCCCACTCCTCCTCCGTGGGTAGTTGCTTACCGATCCAGCTGGCGTAGGCCGCTGCATCGGCGTGGGCCACATGCACCACCGGGTGCTGGCCGCGGCCCTTGATTGAGCTGCCGGGGCCCTCGGGATGGCGCCAGCTGGCGCCGGGCACGTACTGCCACCAGCTGTAGTGGTTGGCCTGCCCTACGGTTCCGGCCGGTGGCACGAACACGATCGAGGCCGGTTGCAGCTGGGCCGGATCTGCATCGGGGTAGAGGGCCGAATCTGCGAAGCTCTCAGCCAGGGTTCGGTAGCTGGTGGCCTTCACAAACTTCAGGAACTGGGCATTGGTGACCGGGGCCCGATCGATCCAGAACCCCGCCAGCTCCACCCGGTGGGCAGGGGCCTCCTCCGGATAGTGCTGGTCGGAGCCCATCCAAAACGAGCCCCCCGGAATCCACACCATGCCGGAGGCTGGTGGTCGTCCGGGAGGCTTGCTCACCATGGATCAGGCAGCGCCGCTAGCGGCCTGTTCGAGTTTTTCCATCACCCGCTCCAGCGAGAAGCTGGCCGCCTTCTGGCGCGGTGGGTACTCCACAAAGGTTTTGAGGAACTCGCCCACATAGGTCTGGGCCGGCACGAGCATGAACACGTGGTCGAACATCCAGTCCCAGTAGGTGTTGGAGGTGATGTCGGCCCGCTCGTAGGGATCGGTGAGCAGGTTGAAGATCTTGGGCACCCGCAGCTCCACGAAGGGCTCGGCCCAGATCTGGCAAGTTCCCTGCTCGCGCTGCTCCTTGAACACAAACTTCCAGTTGTCGTAGCGCAGGCCCACCAGATCGCCGTCGTCGGAGAAGTAGAAGAACTCCTTGCGGGGGCTCTTGTCCGCCTTGCCCGTCCAGTAGTCGAGCATGTTGTAGCCATCCAGGTGGATGCGGAACGTTTTGTTCCCCACCTGGTGTCCCGTGAGCAGTTTCTGCTTGATCTCCGGCTCGCCGGCCGCGGCCAACAGCGTCGGCAACCAGTCGAGGTGGCTGCAGATGCCGGTGATGTTGGTGCCAGCGGGGATGTGGCCAGGCCAGCGCACCAGGGCCGGCACCCGGTAAGCCCCCTCCCAGTTGGTGTTCTTTTCGCGGCGGAAGGGCGTCATGCCGGCATCGGGCCAGCTGTTCATATGCGGGCCGTTGTCGGTGCCGTACATCACGATGGTGTCGTCGGTGACGCCGAGCTCATCGAGCAGGTCGAGCATTTCACCGATGCATTCGTCGTGATAGATCATTACGTCGTGATATTCCGACTGCCAGCGTCCGCTGCGGCCCACATCCTGCGGGCGCGCGTAGGTGCGGAAGTGCATGTGGGTGGTGTTGAACCACACGAAGAAGGGCTCCCCAGACGCCACCGCATCGCGGATGAAGCGCTTGGCTTCGGCCATAAATTCATCATCGGCGGTTTCCATCCGCTTGCGGGTGAGCGCTCCGGTGCTCTCGATCCGCTGGGTGCCATCGCCATTGGCCCAGCAATGCAGCACACCGCGGGGGGCGAAGCGCTTGCGGAAATTGGGAAACTCGGGATCATCCTCCTTGGGGTAATCGCGCAGTTCCGGCTCTTCCTCGGCATTGAGGTGGTAGAGGTTGCCGAAGAATTCGTCAAAGCCGTGCATCGTCGGCAGATGCTCATCGCGATCGCCGAAGTGATTCTTGCCAAACTGGCCCGTGCGGTAGCCCTGGGGCTTGAGCAGCTCGGCGATGGTGGGGTCTTCGTCTTTGAAGCCCTGCTCGGCCCCCGGCAGGCCCACCTTGGAGAGGCCGGTGCGGAAGACGCTCTGCCCGCTGATGAAGGCGGCGCGACCGGCGGTGCAGCTCTGCTCGGCGTAGTAGTGGATCAACTTGGCCCCTTCATTTGCCACCCGGTCGATATTGGGGGTCTGGTACCCCATCAGCCCGTGGCTATAGCAACTCAGATTGCTCTGGCCGATGTCATCGCCCCAGAGGATGAGGATGTTGGGCTTTCCGTTCGGCATGGGTGGAAAAGAGCGACGAGAGAGGGCAAGTACGCCTGGTCAAAGGATGGAAATGAATGGCCCCGATGACTGGAGATTCATGCACTTCTTCACACCCACCTTGAGGAGCCAAAACACAAGCGCGAATGGATCAATTCAGCGCAAAACGCAAACCCCAAGAGGGCGATGGTTCAGGCCTGGCTTTGGGTGCGGTGTTGCCAGCGCAGAAAGGGCCCCGAGAGCAGCACGGTGATGAGCAGATACACCAGGATTCCCAATTTGACCGCCGGGACCCCGGGGGCGAAGGTGCCCGCCAGCAGCAGTGCCAGGCCCGGGTTGCGCATCGAGGTGACCAGGGCGAGGGTGACCCGCTGGCGCGGATCCCGGTCGGCCAGCCCATAGCCAAGGGCCAGGCTGATCAGCACCAGGGCTGCCATCACGGGCAAGGCCACGAGATTGGCCCCCACGTAGGTGACCAGCATCGGAGCCGTCTTCCAGAGCACCCCCAGCACCAATAACAGCAGCAGCAGGTTGGCGATCCGGTCGAGGGGCGTCTCCAGCCGGCTGGCCCAGCCTGGAGCCAAGCGCCGCAGCACCAAGCCAAGCAGCAGCGGCAACCACTGGGCCCCGGCCACCTGGCTAGCCACATGGCGGGGCTGGATCGCCCAACCGGCCACCCCGAAGGTGTCGGTGAACAGGATCGCCAGCAGCGGGATCGTAAGGATCGCCACCAGGGCGGCCGCCACCTGGAGCAGGGCCGCCAGGGAGCGATCTCCCCCGGTCTTGCCCGCCTTGCGCAACAGCAAGGGGGCACTTGGACACACGGCCATCAGGGAGATGGCAAAGCGGGCGGGCTGGGAGAGGGCCAGGGTGGGGGGCCAGAGCAGCAGCAGCAAGGCCGCCAGCGGAACCAGCACGCACGTGCCCAGAAGCGCGCGCAGCAGCAGGGCCCGATGCTGTTGCCAGCGGCTGAAGCCATCGAGGGGCAGCCCCACCCCCAAGGCAAACATGATCATGAACAGGGTGGCCTGGACCAGCAGGGACGGAGACGGGGCCATCACGACAAGGTGCCCAAAGAGAAACAGGGAGAACAGAGAGTGAATGAAGCGGTCTGAAGACAGCAGGGCCCGACCCGCGCGCTTAGGGGCCTGCCCCGAAGGCCACCAGCAGCAGGGCCACCACCCCGATCAGGGTGATCAGCACCGCCGTGGCCGCCGCCAGCTGGGGCTTTTCGCGGTAGACGTAGTCGTTCTGATGGAGACGGCGCAATTCGCGGCGGTATTGGATCGTGGCCCCCACCATCGCCAGGACCCCTGTGAGCACAAAGCCCGCCGCCACCAGCTGCACGCCGCGCTGAGCCTGCACGTCACCAGAGGCGGCAGCACGATCAATGGCCGCAATGATCTTGTCGAGACCGAAGCCGAAGCTGATCAGGGAGAGGCAGGTGCGGATCCAGGCCATCAGGGTGCGCTCGGCCGCATCCCGGTTGCGCTGCTTGGCCAGTTCGTTGGTGAGGTTCATGGGAGCCCCTCCGGGCGCAGGGATCGATGGGATGCTTCGGCCTCCAAATCACGGGCCAAGAACACATTGAGCAAGGTGCGGATCACGGCCACCACGCCCAATTGCACCAAATGGGCTCCGGTGGGGGAAGTGGAGGTGGCGACGATGTCGGCCCCTAGCTGAAACTCCAGAGCCATCGCCAACCAGCTGCCGAAGGTGAGCCTCACCGCCTGAAAAGCACTGGGGCCGCGCCGCCGGGCACGCCAGCCCTGCCAGGCCTGGCGCAGGGTGATCAACAAACCAAGCACCACCGTGGCGAGCGAGAAGGCCTCAAGCACGCTGCGCAGGGCCATTGCCAGGGCCGCCAGGCCCTGATCAAAAACAAACAACAAGCTGGGTTCGGAGCTAGGCATCGAAGTCAGCTGGCAAGCATGGGTGCATTCGCTTTCCAAAAGCTAAGGAGCACTGCCGATGCCGGCAGCTGCGCTGACGCTTTTGCAAAAGGCTGCGTTTAGGGGTTGGCTTGAGATGTATTCGAGAACTATTCCGCAGCCGCACAGCTGGGACAGAGGGCCCGCACGTTGAGCACGCACTCGAGCAGGCGGAAGCCATGGCCGCCCGCGGCCTGCTCCCCCGCTTGGAGCACCGCAGAATTTTCAAATTCCTCAGTGCGGCCGCAGCGGACACACACCAGATGGTGGTGGTCGCGATGTGCATCACTGGCCAGCTCAAAGCGGCGCCCACCCTCGGGCAGCTCCAGCTCCTGCAGCAGCCCCATGGAGCTCAGCAGCCGCAGGGTGCGGTACACCGTGGCCAGCGATACCCGCTCCTCGCTCCGCAGTAGGCGCTGGTGCACCTCTTCAGCTCCCAGGTGGCTACCTTCACCGATGCGCTCGAACAGGGCCAACACACGCTGCCGCTGGGGCGTGAGCCGCTGACCGCGATCGTGCAGGCTGGTGCGCAGGCCATCCCCACTAGCGGGAAGGGTTGGGGGGGGAAGCTGGGCTCCAGGGCTTAGTCGGGCAGTCAAAGCGTGATCCCAGGCTTCTCAACAATAGGCGCAGTTGCGAAGAACAGATGTAGTTGCGAAGAGGTGCCATGAGTAAACCCCGGGCCGTCTTTCTAGATGCCCTCAGCTTGGGCCCGGTGGACCTGGCTCCCCTTGAGCGTCATGTCGAGCTGATCTGCTGGCCGAGCACCCCGCCGGAGCTACGCCTGGAGCGGCTGCAGGGGGCCGCGATCGCGATCACCAACAAGATCCGGCTGGATGGGGAGCTGTTGGAGCAACTGCCCCAGCTGCGGCTGATTTGCGCGGCTAGCACCGGCACCGACCAGATCGATGGCCAGGCCTGCAGCGAGCTCGGCATCGCCGTGCGTAATGCAGGTCGCTACAGCACGGCCTCGGTGGTGCAGGTGACCTGGGCGTTGATCCTCGAGCTGGTCTGCGATCTGCAAACCCGGCGGCGCCAGGTGCAAGAGGGCGCCTGGCAGCACAGCCCGGTGTTCGCTCTGGTGGAGCCGGAATTCGAGGAGCTGTCCGGCCGCACCCTCACCGTGGTGGGGGCCGGCACGATCGGCCGGGGCGTGGCGGCCGTTGCGGAGGCCTTCGGAATGGCGGTGCGGCTGATCACCAGCCGTAGTAGTGCCGGCGAACTCGAAGCGGCCCTGCGCCAGGCAGATGTGCTGAGCCTGCATGCCCCCCTCACCCCGGCGACCCGGGGCCTGCTCAACGCCGAGCGGCTGGGCTGGTTGAAGCCGTCTGCCGTGCTTGTAAATCTGGGCCGGGGCGGCCTGATCGAACTGCCCGCCCTAGTGGATGCTCTCAAGCGAGGGGCATTGGCCGGAGCCGCCCTCGACGTGCTCGACCAGGAGCCCCCAGGCGCCGAATTGGAAGCACTTAAACAGGTGCCAAATCTGATCTTGACGCCCCACATCGGCTGGGCTTCCCGCCAAGCCCGCCAGCGTCTGGTGGCTGCCCTTGCGGCAGAGCTCCAGAGCCATATCTAGGGATGACAGGTCGCAACGGGTCGACAACACTGAAGGGAGTCGGCACCCCTGCCCTGACCCACTCCCATCCACGCCGGCTCGGTTGCGTCATTGCCGCGGC